>NZ_JAUSWV010000003.1 GCF_030815485.1 Streptomyces rishiriensis
CCCGCGGAGCGGGATATGCAGCGCTGGCGCGCTGCATAGGGAACGGCTCCGCTGACGCTCCGCCGGATTCCCGCGCAAGCGCGGGAATCGAATTCCGCAAGCGGAATTCTGAATACGTGTCAATTCGCGCAAGCGCGAATTGATGGAATCCCGCAAGCGGGATTCCTGGGGCTGGCAGCAAGAGGAGGGTGCATCACGCGCGGGACTGTGTGGGGCTTGGGATTCCCAGCCACCACCTCTGCAACCTATGTGACGGATCGTCAGTCTCATGCGGTGCTGGCCTCGCTGTAGTGACGGGTTCCGCTGCGCTCCACCCTGACCCCTTCCCCCACTGTCTAACCTGTCCCCACATGTTCACCAATGGCCTGTCAGTATACAGGGCAACCGGCCGTTCGTGAGTGAGATTAAATCACTGTGCCACCCTCGGACGCGAAGTTGGTGTGCGGGTGATGCATCACGAGTTGTTACTGTGTAGAGTCTGGGATCAGATGCTATACCCCTACCGCCGCGCACCTTGCGCCTGGATTCCATTTGTTATTACGCGCTGCATTCCGAGAAAAGGAGAGCACGGGGCATGGCCGTGAAGCTGCGTGATCACCAGATCGAGGCCGTTGCCGCCATTGTGCGGGGTCTTGATGTTCCGCCGGATGGTATTCCCCGGAATGGTCTTCGTGGGCAGGTGCACGCTGCGTGTGGGACGGGGAAGACCATCATGGCGGCGGCGACGGCGAGGCGGCTTGTGCCCAGGGGGCGTGTGCTCGTGTTGGTGCCGACGCTGGATCTGCTGGCGCAGACGGTGAGGGCGTGGCACGAGGCTGGGCACAAGGGGCCGGCGGTTGCGGTGTGTTCGCTCCAGGACGACCCGGAGTTGTGGTCGTTGAGGGTGCGCTCCACGACGAACCCGATCCAGTTGGCGCTGTGGCACGGCCAGGGGCCGGTCACCATCTACGCGACGTACGCCAGCTTGGGTGTCCTGGGGGAGGCGTTCGAGGGTGTCTACGGTCAGAAGCTTGATCCACTAGACCTCGCGGTGGTTGATGAAGCCCACAGGACAAGTGGCTCGATGGGTAAGGCGTGGGCGGACATCCACGACCAGGCCGTCATCCCGGCGTACCGGCGGCTGTACCTGACGGCCACACCGCGGATCTGGGAGGAGCGGCTCAGCCGGGAGGTCGCCGAAGGGGTTCGGGATCCGCTGCCGCGGGAGATGGCGGCGTCCATGGACGACGAGGAGGTCTTCGGACCTGTCCTGTACAAGCTCTCGCTCGCCTCTGCCGTCTCACGGGGCTTGTTGGCGCGGTACCAGATCATCGTGCTGGAGCTGAAGGACCCGGTCGTGACGCCCGAGCGGCTGATGGGTGAGGAGCGGCGCAGTGAGGAGGTGCGGGGGCAGCGGCTCGGAGCCTTGCAGGCGGCGTTGTTGCACACGATGGCGCAGCATGACCTGTCGACGTGCATCACCTTCCATCACCGGACGATCGAGGCGCAGGCGTACGCGGAGGGCTTGGAGCGCGTGGCGGTGAAGTTGCACGCCGACCAGCCCGAGGCGTACCCGGCTCGGATCTGGGCGGACTGGCTGTGCGGGGAGCATGTCCCCGAGCGTCGGCGGGAGGTTCTGGGTTCGTTCGGGTCTACGGCGCAGCGCGCTGTGCTCTCCAACTGCCGTGTCCTGGGCGAGGGTGTCGATATTCGAAGCGTGGATTCAGTTGCCCTGCTGGACCCCAAGGGAGCGCCGCACGACATCGTCCAGGCCATCGGCCGGGCACTCCGCCAGAAGCCGGGACAGGGCAAGCTCGCCTCTTTGATCGTGCCGGTATTTCTCCAGCCGGGAGAAAAGCCGGAGGACATGTTCACCTCCGGGTCATACCGGCCGTTGGTGAAAGTCTTGGAAGGTCTGCGCGCTCACGATGAAGAAGCCGTCGAGCTGCTCGCCATTCCGCAGGAGCCGCAGAAGGATGTCGCCCAACCGTCCGTGAACATCGGCAGGCCCCCCGGGGAAGGAGAAGCCGAATCACGGTTGCTGCTCCGTTTCGCCGCCCCACGCGACCCGGTGATGGTCGCCGACTGGGTCTCCTTCAACGTGATCGACACCGAACGCCAGGACTGGGCCCGCGCCTGGGCGAAACTGAAGACGTACGTCGAACGCGAGGGGAACGCCCGCGTGCCCTACGGACACCGCGAGGGCGCCACACCACTTGGCCAATGGATCGCAGAACAACGACGCGCCTACGCAGCCGGACAGATGACCGGCCAACGCGCACGCCGGCTGGAGCAGCTCGGCATGGTGTGGTCCGTCGCGGATGAGCGGTTTCAGGAGAATCTGGAGGCCGCGAAGGCTTACTACGAAGACCACTGGACCCTCTGTGCTCCGAGGTCGGCAGTGGCCCTGGACAGGCCGGTAGGACAGTGGTTGAGCAACCTGCGCCGCGCAGGCGCGCTCGAGGGGCACCCGGACTGGGAGACTGCGCTCAAGGAGATCGACGAGGACTGGAACCCGGCGTGGCCGGCGGAGTGGCAGCGGCACTACGTCGCGCTGCGCGAGCTGGTGACCGACGAAGAGGGCCAGGCGGAGGTTCTGCCCGGGTTCACGGTCCACGGCATGGACATCGGGAAGTGGCTGGCCCGACAGCGCAAGCCCGAGGTCTGGCAGTCCCTTCACGACGGGCAGCGCGAACGTCTGGAACAGCTCGGCATCACACCGCCCGCCCCGCAGCCGGAGGTACCCTCCGCGAAGCCGTCCACGGCCCCCGTGAGCGCCTTCGAGCGCGGCGTTGCGGCCCTGGCGCAGTACAAGGCACGGGAAGGGCACCTGACAGTGCCTAGGGGGCACCTAGAACGGCTGGACGACGGGAGCGAGGTCCGGCTCGGGGTATGGCTGACCAACACCAAGACCAGGCGCGCCAAGCTGAGCGCCGACAAGCTCGAGGCGCTGGCTGGCCTCGGACTGGAGTGGGCGTGACGCTGGCCGCGGCCGGTCGTTGAGCCTGGCGGTCAAGAGAAGTGCACTGTGAAGCCCCGGGTCGTGATCATCCGGGGTTTCGTGCTGTCGGCAGGTCCAGGTCAGTGACCGCGTTGAGGGCACGTCGTGTGGCGGGTCCTCCACGGGTGTGCGTTGGCCACGTGGCGGTCCGTGAGTCCCGCGACGTACATGCCGTCGGGTAGCTGCACGTCGGTGAGCTCGGACCCTTCGGGGTCGCGCCCACATCGCGCCTGACGATGGTGCCCGGGCGTCGAGGTGGCGTGCAGGGCGGCCAGCGGCAGGGCTCGCATGCGGAGCAGACGGTGGGACGTCCTGGACGCCGCGGCCGGAAGCCCATGCGGCTTCCCGCAATGGGACGAAGGCGACCTTGAGGGCGAGGATGCGCGCATCTTGTCCGTCGGCCAGCTGTCCGTCATCCTCCTCGCGAATCGCGCCCTCAGGAACCTGGCGGGTGTGCACGAAGAACAGGCGGGAGGGGGATGTCCTCGTACGGGGTAGGCGAGCGGGACGACACGGGGCGATCCGGCGCGCTGCTTGAGGGAGGGCCAACGTATGCAATTCGACGACGATGCTGCTCTGGACACGTCCGAGGTCACGGACGGGCGGGGAGGTGCGCTGGGCGGGATCCCGGGCGGCGGGAAGACCATCGGCGGAGGACTGGTCGGGCTCGTGGTGCTGGTCGCGTCCGTGTACTTCGGTGTCGACCCCGGCATGTTCGGCTCGGGCAGCAGCGACACTTCCTCGTCCCGCACATCAGCCGCGGACCTCGCGGCGGACTGCCGGACCGGTGCCGACGCCAACCACAAGGAGGAGTGCCGGATCGTCGCCGTGGTCAACAGCGTGCAGGCCTTCTGGAAACAGACGGAGACAGCCGCCGGCAATCCCTACCAGCAGGCCCCGACGTTCCTGTTCACCGGCAGTGTGAACACCGGCTGCGGGAACGCGACTTCCGACGTCGGCCCCTTCTACTGCTCAGCCGATGACAAGGTCTATCTCGACCTCGGCTTCTTCAACGACCTGAGCAGCGAGTTCGGCGCCAAGGGCGGCCCGTTCGCCGAGGCCTACGTGATCGCGCACGAATACGGCCACCACTTCCAGGACCTCAGCGGAACGATCTCCCGGGGCAGCGGTAAGGGCCAGAACAGCGGCTCGGTGAAACTCGAGTTGCAGGCGGACTGCTACGCCGGGGTGTGGGCCCACCACGCCACCACCACCCCCGACCCCAAGAGCGGTAAGCCACTGATCACCGACTTGACCGAGGACGACATAAATCGCGGGCTGGACGCGGCCGCCGCCGTCGGAGACGACCGTATCCAGCAGCGCTACCAGGGCAAGGTCACACCCGACGCCTGGACTCACGGCTCCGCGAGCCAGCGCCAGCAATGGTTCTCCACCGGCTACCGCTCCGGCCGCGTCGCCAGCTGCAACACGTTCAGCTGACCACGACAACCGCGGCACGACGCCCGGCCGTGGGCCGCCGCTGATGGGCAGATCGCGTCTTGTGCCGCGCCGCGGTCGGTGGTCGGCGGCCGATGCCCGGTGTCCGTGACTCGGGTTCGGTGGAGGAAATCCGGGGCCGTTGGGGCAGCAGCACTGTATGCAGGCTCAACCGCTTTTCACGCTGGCAGCGACCACTCTCGATGCACCAGACGCCCGCGAGTTGGCGCAGTTCTACCAGGACCTGCTCGGGTGGCCGATATGGAAGGAGAAACCCGGCTGGGTTGAGATCGCTCCGCCCGACCGCAGTGCCGGCCTCTCGTTCCAGACAGAGCCGCTCTTCACCCGCCCGCGGTGGCCGTCCACACGGTCCGAGCAGCAGATGATGATGCATCTGGACATCGAAGTGAACGATCTGTCATCAGCTGTCGAGCATGCTCTTGCCCTGGGGGCGACGATGACGGACTTCCAGCCTCAGGATGATGTACGCGTCCTGTGCGACCCGGCGGGCCACCCGTTCTGCCTCTTCGTGCGCACCGGCCCGAGTGCCTGACAGCCTGTATTCGGGCCGGCGGCCGCACAATTCCACGAGTGGGGCCGGCTACGCCGGAACTTCTCCCGGTACAGCGCGAGGTCGTCGACGCCACCGATGTGTGAGCGCTGGCAGCCATGCCCTCATGACGACGGGACTGAGGGGGCGGGAGCCCGGGGAAAGCAGTCGCGAGGGTGTGGCAGCAGGCAGGGACGCCGATGCGCGACGCGGGGTCCGCTACCACCAGCTCGGGCTCTCGGTTTCGCGACCAGCGGCATGAGGGAACAGTGCTCCGGGGCTGGGCATTGCGGGCTAAACCATAGGGTAAGTTTATAGATAAGCGACGTTCCTGTCGGATGAAGAAGGTGCGGTCATGGCATCTGAGGAAGAGCTGTTCGCGTCCGTCGATGCTCTGCTGAACGAGGAGCCGCATCTGCCGCCTCCGGCGGAGCGTGCCCGGCTGCGGGAGGCCGCCGGGATCACCCAGGCCCGCCTCGCCACCGCGCTGAAGACCACGACCCAGTCGGTGAAGAACTGGGAGAACGGCCGCAGCGAGCCGAAGTCGCCGCGCCTGGATGCCTACCAGCGACTGCTCAACGGATGGGCGGCGAAGTATCCCGCCCCCGGCACCTCCCCGGCAGCTCCGGCGGTCTCGATTGCCGCGACGGCGCCGGCTGAGCCGGCCGCGTCCGGGGTGGAACCGTCAAGCGCCCCGCAGGCTCCCGCCGTTCCAGCCACGGCGCCGGCGCGCCCCGCCAGCGCCCGGCCGGCCGCGGCATCACGGCGGCCGGCGGCGAAGAAGGCGGCGCAGCCCGCAGCCGACCCGCGCTTCCCGCACGGCCCCCTCGCGGTCCTGGACGGTGACGGCAGCGCGTACGGCGTCGACGGGATCGTGCTCGACTGCCCCGCGACAAGCGTGGTGGAGCTGGTGGAGTGGACGCTGCACGAGTCCGGCCTCGGCGCGCCGCGCCTGCACCGCAACGGCAAGGACTCCGACCCGCTGATCGTCCTCACCGCCGCGGCCGCCGTGAAACTCGGACTCCCCGAGCGCCTGGAGGGCCACGAGCAGCGCCGCTCCCTGCGGCTGCCGGAGGACCATCCGGTGGTCAAGCAGGTGGTGAAGGCGAAGTGGCGGCTCACCCAGCGCGGATTCGGGCCGTGGGCGAGGATCTACCGCAAGGTCCAGGGGCGTGAGCGGCAGTGTGTGCAGCTGGCGGTCCTGTCCTGGGACGCCCTCGACGAGCGGTCCTGGCCCGGGGTGGCGGAGATGGAGCCGGCCGACATCGCCCGCGTCCTGGGGGTGTATGCCCAGCGGGTCATCACCCCGCGCGGGTCGACGGCCGTGTCCGGGCTGGAGCTGATGACGGCGCTGCGGCCGCCCACCCGCGCGGTGCAGGACCCGCAGACGGGAAACTGGGTGCCCGGCCACAACCCCGGCTCGCTGGGGACGGAGCCGATGGACCCCGCACCGCCGGAGGCCACCCCCGAGCACCCCGTCGTCGTCGACAGCGGCTGGAGCGGCGGGTTCCTGAACGAGGAGGCCTACCAGTGGGTGCGCGACGTCAGCCTGCTGAGCGATGAGGAGTGCACGCTGCCGTACGCGGTCGGCCTGGACCTCAACACCGCCTTCCTCGCCGCCGCGGCCCGCCTGGTCGTCGGCCTGAGCGCGCCCGACCACTTCCACGCCCCGGCCTTCAACCCGAAGATCCCCGGCTCCTGGCTGGTCGATCTGTCCCACGTGGAGGTCGACCCGCGTCTGCCGTCGCCGTTCACCCCGGACGGCACCCGCCCGACGGGGCCTGCCTGGTATCAGACGCACACCGTCGCCTACGCCCAGGAACTCGGCTACAACGTCGCCCCGATCGAGGCGTACCTGCGCCGCGAGACCGGCGCGTATCTGGACCCGTGGCACGACCGATTGAAGAACGCCTACGTCGACACCCTCGCCGACCTCGGCGTCACCAGGGACCTGGACGACCGCGCCTTCCTCGCGGCGATGGAACGGCACAAGGACGCCGACCCCGCGATGGCGGCCGTCCAGGCCGCCATCAAGGCGACCGTCAAGGGCGGCATCGGCAAGCTCCGCGAGCGCCCGCAGGGCAAGCGCTACAAGGAGGGCGAGCGGTGGCCGGCCCTCCAGCGCCCCACCTGGCGTCCCGACATCCGTGCCGCCGTCATCTCCAAGGCGCGGGTCAACATGCACCGCAAACTCACCAACATGGCCAGGATGACGGGCCTGTACCCCCTCGCCGTACTCTCCGACTGCGTCGTCTACCCCTCCCCCGGCGACAGCCCGCTCGACTTCCTCCCGTACGCCGCGTCCGGCAAACCGCAGCCCGGCGGCTTCCGCCTCGGACCCACCCCGGGCCTGGCCAAGCTCGAAGGCGTCCAGACCATGCTGTGGGCGGTCGACCTCATGGAACAGGGCTACAACCCCGCCCGCCACATCAAGGGCGGCGACGCCGTCCAGGACGAAGGAGAGTAACGCCGTGCCCGACACCGGCCCCGCGCCGTCGCTGCGGGCCGCACAGCAGCTGCGCAGACGCCGGGCCGTCCAACAGCCCCGCAGTACCGCCACGCGTGCCCAGCGCGGCCGGCACTTCGCCGCCACCGCCCGCCTGCGCCACACACACCGGACCTGATTCCCGCCGGCCGACACAGACGGCCAAAACCCAACCGCCGAGAAGGGCTGAGCTGTGGCAGAGATCGAGGACGCCATCGAGCGGGCCGACAGGGAAGCGTTCACCCGCCAGCCACCCAAGACACTGAAAGGCCAGATCGGCTACCTGATCCGGCAGTTGGGCAGCGCGAAGGCCGTCGCGCAAGAGATCGGTGTCACCGCCGACTCCGTCAACCGCTACCGGCGCGGCGCCCGCAAACACGCCCGCGCCGACGTCGCCGCAAAAATCGACGACGCCGTACGGCAACGCTGGCAGCCCCAGGTACGCAAACGCAGGCAGCGGCAGGCCGCCACCACCGGTGGGGTCACGGTGGAGACGCGGGCCCGGTTCGGATACACCGCACCCATCGGCACCACCGACGACGGACGCTTCCGCCGACTCACCGTCCACCTCCCCCCCACCTACGCACAACGCCTGTTCGACGCCCGCAACACCGGAGCCAGCGACCAGCAGATGCGCCAGATCATCGCCGAAGGACTCAAAGACGTGTACTTCCAGGACAACGGAACCCGCGCCACCGGACTCACCGACGTCACCCTCAACGACATCGACTACCTCGACCTCGACTACTAACCGGACGCCAGCCGCAGGCCCAGCACCAGCTTTGTGACTCAGCGGTAGGCGAGGGCGGCAAGTTGGGCGGTGACCTCTAGCCTTGTGCATCGGTCCTCGGATCCTGGCCAGCCCGCCGAACGCGAGCCACCCAGGCAGGGGCCGCGGGCTGGCTGTGATGGCTGAACGCTGAGCAGCAGCAGGGAAACGGCATCGGGGGTGTGGTGTGGCAGCGGGGGTGTTGCGGACCGTGCCGCTGGCCGGGGAGCTGACCGCATCGTTGATCAGCCGTGTGGCGGCCCGCTACGGTCTCCCGACCGCCGGTGTGCTGCGGCTGTGGACATGCCGCAACTCCCCCGCCGGGCACGACGGCGGCGGTGCGCGGGCGGACACGGAGGTCGTCCTCAACAGTGCCGGGCGGCGGGTGCTCGCCGAGCTGTGCAGGGTGGAGCCCAAGGTACTAGCGCGCGCTTTGCCTGCCTTCACCATGGACAACCCCAAGATCAGCACCGGTCGGGAGGCCGGGGTGGCACAGGCACGGTGGCGGGCGGCCGGCACGGTGGCGGGTCCGGCACGGTGGCGGGTCCGGCCGCGTTCGGCTGCCGGCTGTGCACCGCCCGCGGCGCACCGGACAGGCGCTGCGGGCGGTGCGCTACCTGCCACGCTGGCATCGGTCTGCCTTAGCCACGGACGCTGGCTGCTGGACGCGGACGCCGACCAGCAGCTGGAACACCTCGAGGTGCGCGGCGCATCTGAGGTGGGGGTGTAGGCGGGCAGGTCCTCCACCGTCACGTCCAGAAGATCGAATGCAACGGCCACCGTCCTGGACAGGAAGCCCTTGCCACGGTCCACACGCACCTTCTCCGGCAGGCCACCGAAGGGGCCATAGGGGTGGTCATAGGGGTCCTCGCGCAGGACCGCGGAGCGCAGTGCGGACAGCACCGACTCCCGCGACGGATGCACCGGCGTGACGGCGACGCCGGTAATCGCGTTCGTCGCGCAGTCGGTGAACCAGGTGATCCACGGTCTGCGGGCCTTGCCGTCGACGTCGACCAGCACCGGGGCCTGCATGTGGTCGGTCTCCCATGCCTGGTGAAGAGCGTTCGCCTGCTGCGCCGAGTTCACCTCCGTCACGTGGGACCCGCTGCCGATGGGGCGAGCGGGCTTCCGCCTCAAGGGAGTCCAAGGCGACCGCCTCCTGTTCGTGATCTTCCATATGGGAGAACCTGGTATGTCTGGTGGAGACCGTGCCGACGGTGGCGGTGAAGAAGACCTTCCGGGCGTTCGTCCCCGATCAGATGCTGATGCTGCCGCCGTCACTGGATGAGTGGCTGCCCGAGGGGCATCTGGCCCGATTCGTGGCCGAACTGGTCGACGAGGTGCTCGACCTGGGCCGATCCTGGCGTCCTACGCCGAGAAGCGCGGGTTCCTGCCGTACGACCCGCGGTTGATGGTCTGGCTTCTGGTCTACGGGTACACCACCGGAGTGCGCTCGTCGCGGGCGATCGTGCGCAAGTGCACCAATGATGTGGCCTTCCGCTGTCTGGCCGCCGACCAGGCTCCGGACTTTCGCTCGATCTCCCGGTTCCGCCGCCGCCACCTGGCCGCGCTCGCCGGTCTGTTCCTGCAGTCGCTGCCCCTGGCGCAGAAACTGGGCACGGTCAAGATGGGCCGCGTCGCGCTGGACGGCACCAAGCGGGAAGCCAGCGCCTCCAAGCACAAGGCGATGAGCTACGGCCGCCTGACTGGCAAGGAATACACGATCCAGACAACGTCCAGGGCGGACAGGCTCCAGGTCAGCCGGTTGATCACGTAGACCACGGACAGCTGTCCGATGGAGGCGGCGCGGACGTCCTCGCCTTCCGGGTCCCCAGCGTTCTACTGGGGCCAGCCCCACTGGCAACGCACGGCGATGTCCAGGACGTCACAGCGGCCGCAGGCTACCGGGCATCCTCGGCAGTGCCCAAACCGACATCGACAACGCGCACCTATACCCTGTTCGACTCGCCAAATCGAATGCTCAGTCACAGGCACCTGCTTTGTGGTCGGGCAGCACGTCAGTTGGCCGCTGAGCGTTCGAGTTGGTCAGTTGGGTTTGGAGGGCGTTCCGACCCTCCTGCCTGGCCCCTCGATCTGTTCAATACGTTGGTCGGTCCCCAGGGAGATCTCTAGGGTTGAGCGCATGGCTCACGCGAAGACCTCGTACGTCTGCCTCTCTTGCCGGACCTCCTACAAGCAGCCCTACGACAGAACGCGACAGCGGACCTGTCCCCGCTGTGCGGAGCCGCTGATCCACGCAGGTTCGGCGTTCGCCGCGCCCCGGCGGCGGGATGTCGCGGCGTGGCGAACACTGACGGTGCTGCTGAACGTCGGCGTGGGGTTTCACAAGAGCTGCTGCGGCGGGCCTGGATATCGCCCCAGGACCCTGCGTGAGGTACGCGAACGGATGACGCACGCGCAGCGCAGTGGAGAGCCGATCGCGCACGTGCTCGTCCGGCGGGACGTGGGGTGAGGGACGGGCTGGGGAACGAACGCTCAACTAGCCATGTAGAGCGCCCAGCCATAGGGAGTTCTTGGGCCGCGCTGTCTGCTGGGGTTGCTGGGCAGCTCAGGCAGCTGGAGGAGGCCAGGGTCTGGTGCCGTCGTCGACAAGGCGCGCTGCGCGGCGCTGGGGCTGGTGTGCCGAGCGTGGCACCGGGCGCTGGGACGTGGGTGCCTCACCAGCCCGTCGGGCCAGCGCGGTGCGCCACGCTGGCCGGGCAGAACCGGCTGCGGCGCCAGCCGAGCTTCTCCATGGCGAGCCGCGCGCAGCCCCGAACTGCGGTGAACTCGCGGCGCCGTTTCTCCACGGCCCGCGCTATGACCGCCTCCTCTTCGGGGTAGAGGATGACGCCGTCGCCGAAGGCGTCACTTGTCCCGGAAGGGATGCCCGGATCCGCAGCCACCTCCGGGGTCGGCTTCCCGGTCTCCGTCACAATCCGTACCGCCCCCTCGCGGAACTGCGGATCGTAGAGGCGCTCTTGATGCCATGACCCCAACTGTCCCTCCCGGCGCGGTCTCCACAGTAGGTGGGGAACCTCACCATCGGTTAACCTCACCATCGATTTGTCGGGTAGGCGTCAAGGATCTTGCCTGCGACTTCCCTATTCGCTGTTCCGTCGACCGCTGCTTGGACGGCGAGGGATTCCAACGCGTGGAGGAAGGACTTCATGTCGTCCGGAGAAATAACTGCTGTATCGGCTCGCAGCTTTATCCACGTCTCGTCAGGGAAGTAGTCGGCGGTCAGATAAAAGCGTCTCCCGGGCCGGTCGCGGTCGAGTCCCCTCATCGTGCTGACCGTCGTGAGACCGAGGAGGTCGGCGGGATCTTTAGACAGCGGCCCCCGGGGGCGTTGGGGGGAGCTGGGATTGCTTTGCATCATTCCCAGGTTGAGTGTGCAGGACAGGTCCGCTTCGCAACGGCCGAGGGTGCGCATCTCCCGCACCGCCGTCTTCACCGCGGCGGGGTCGTATCGGCCCCAGCGGTAGGCGGGTAGTGCAGCTGCCCAAGCGCCTCGGAGGACCTGGGAGAACGTCGTCCTGTCGACGTCGAGGCATATCGGAACATCCTGCACTAGGGTGCCGAGCGAAGGGTGCGAAAGGCCTCGCGTGCGGTTGGCGGAATATAGGGTGAACCCGCTTCGAGGGTTTCCGGACCAAGCCGCGAGAAGGAGGGCCGCAAGCGACAGTGTCACGGTCTGGGGGCTGACTTTGTGTCGTGCGGCGATAACCTCGTTCGCGGCGGTCATGGCCGGTGACTTCATGATCAAGTTCTGGAAGCGATGTGACTCCGGAACCCGGCGTTGATCCGGGAGCATCGCCGGTGGGCACTCCGGCAGCTTGGCCATCCAGTAGCGCAGGGAGCGCCTGGCGTGCTCCCTGCCCTCCGACTGCCCCTCTCGAAGCGCGAGATCTGCGGGCTGGGTGACCAGCCCCCCTGGAGCTGCCGACGGGCGGGGAGCCCCGGGAGAGCCGAGCATTTCCTTCAGTTCGGCGAACAAGAGGGGTAGGGACCATCCGTCCGCGGCCAGGTGAAATAATCCGAAGACGACGGCTTCCGGGCGTCCATTTCGAACAACGATGCAGAACTTGATGGGGAAAACGTCTTCCGCCGCGAACCGGAAGTCGTCCATACGTGCGATCAGACCATCCAGGCACTCCTCGTTGCCGCGTCCGATGTCATAGATCTCCAGGAACAACTGCCCGTGGCCGACGACGACCTGCTGAGGTTCCCCGGCGCCGCCTAGCCGAAATGTTGTCCGTAACACCTCATAGCGCTCTACAAGAGTCCGTAGCACCTGGCAGACATCTTCTGTTGTCAGGGCGCCAGTCACGGGTACCAGTTCGGTTATATTGAGGTGGTGGAGGTCCGGGCCGCAGGCCACCACTTCTTCCCACATCCATTGCTGCCCCCAAGTCTGAGGGTAGATTCCCGAGCGCTTAGCTGAGAACGGCACGGCGCGGATATTAGCCCGCTCCATATGGATTCTCCTGTCGGAATTAACTACGGCGCCTGCGAATGCAGGAGAATTCACGATACTGGATGACTTGACAGTGCGCCAAGGCGCTTGTGGGGGCAGTTGGGGGCGCCCGGAAGGGCGACAGGTCTGCGGCAGACCCCGAGACTCACAAGAGTCGCACGTACTGACCTCTACGGCGATCGGGCCGCATAAACCGGCCGCAATGCCCCATAAAGGAGATGGGCACCCCGGCGATGGAGCGGAATAATCGCAGCTCCAGAATGTCTCCGAAAGACAACAAGGGGGACAATTCGAAAGAGCACCTTTGTATGCCGGTCTTCGACATTAGGTCACCCATGCTATGACCCCGCAGGACGGGCAGGCTCGGGCCGCCTGGTCCGCCGTGACTCCTGCAGGACCGCCGGCCGCGGGGCCTCCGTGGCGTTCCTGCGCTGGGTCATGGAGAAGGCGCGCTCGTCCGGCGCCGTGGAGTTCCGGGCGGACCTGCGGCCGACGGACGCCACCACCGAACTGCACCTGCTTTTCCGTCAGGCGGACCTCCGGGCGGCCGTCGAAGCGGGCCGTGACCCCGACTCCGCGCTGACGCTCCACCGGGACCTGCGCGGCGATCTTCCCCAGTGGCCATCGTGGCTGGACGTCTCGGACCGGACGGACCACACCTGCACCAACCGGAGCTTCGATGCGGATTCACAGCACCTTAGACGTGAAAATCCACCTCAGGTCACTACAGAGATGCAGAGCATCTCTGTAGTGAAGGGGTTTATCGACACGGAAACTTGTACTAGTCAGCGCAGAAAAAATCGTGCCGATGGCCAAGCCTGGTATAACCGTCCCTATCGGCCGGATGTCCATGCCACCATGGGCTCGGTTTCCCACGTATCCGCGCCGTTGGCACCGTTCCGCAGAACTGTCCAGAAGGTCACAGTGTGCCCTTCTGCGAGGTCCTCATCGCATGTCGTGGGAGGGTTGTTGGCGCCGTTCGCGTCGTGGCATTCGCCGCTGCGTCCGTAATCCGTTAGCCACACGAGGACAGCGCGCATTCCATCAGCGCGCAAGTCCTGAACAGTGAATTTGTCGCCTGTCGAGTAGAAACATCCAGGTGCGTAAGAATAAGGGGCGTTACAGAAGGTGGTAGTAGTGGCGTGGGCTGGCGTACCAAAGGCGAGCAATGCTGCCACCGAAGCGGCCACTGTCGTTGCAGCTGTAACTATTCTTCGCGTCGTACGCACTTTTGGATTCCCGTTCTTTAGGATTCGGTTTCCCTGCGCCTCAATCGGTCATCCCTCCTCCCCCGGAGGGATTGGGTGATCCGGGGGGGGAGGGCTGCGCGTAATTGAGGTTGCCAGGGAGCTGAACAGCTGTCGTGCGCACTCCGTCCACGGTTCCTTATGCAATGCGTCCACGCCGGAGAGGCCACCTTCCGCCCGGGAGCAGCAACGTGGACTTCGTCGTGACGATCGTGCGGGACCGGGTGTCCGAGCCGGTCGAGCGCCTCGCACAGACCGACACCAACGCCGAGCCGCTGCCCGACCAGCGGTGCTGACGGGGACGGTGCTCGACAAGCCCTTAGCACGCTGTACGAGGAGTCGTGAGCACCCTCTTGTGCGGGCTCCGGTCTGTCCGGGCCTCGCGTTTCACAAGGTCACGAGGGTTTCGGCCGTCCCCGGCGCAGCCTGCTGCCAAAGAGCGTGAGCCGGCCGAGGAAGCCACGTGAGGGGGCTGGCCTCGAAGCCGTCGGGGGCAGCCCCCTCACGTGGAACCGCGCTCTACGCATCAGCTGACCCCCACCGATCGCGCGCCGCCCTCGCCTGTACCCCCTGCGCGGTACTCCATGGGCGACACTCCGTACGCGCTCCGGAAGGCTCGCCCGAAGTCGGAGGCGCGGCCCATGCCCCAGCGAGTGGCGATGGTGTGGATGGGCGTGGAGCTGAGGTTGGGGTTTGCCAGGTCGCGGCGGGCGCCTTGGAGGCGCTGGATGCGGATCCAGGCCGCGACCGTCTCGCCGGGGGTGTCCTCCTTGAAGATCTGGTGCAGGTAGCTCAGCGAGATGTGATGCGCGGCTGCTATCACGGGCGGTGCCAGCTCGGGGTCGTGCAGGTTCTGGCGGATGAATGTCCGTACGCGCGTCGTCAGAGCCCGCTGGCGGGTTTCCGGCGGCAGCGCGTCCTCCGCCTCCAGCACCTGGGCGAACCAGGCGGACAGCAGGTCGATCAGGACGGTGCCGAGGCGGGGTGCGTCGGCCGGCTGGAGGGCGTCGGCCTGCTGCTCCAGACCGGTGAGGAAGCCCGTCAGCAGGGCGCCCACCCCCTCCTGCCCCGGCAGCCGCCGCCCCAGCAGCTGCTGAATGCGGGCAGAGGGCAGGGGCACCAGTGCCTTGGGGAAGTCCACGCCCACGCCCCTGTTCACCTGGCGGACCGCGTCGGCCGGCAGGTGCACTTCGTACGGCCGTGACGTGTCGCTCACCCACAGATCGCTTGGCCCGTACGCCTCGGCCCGCCCCACATGCTCGAACCCCAAGTCGCCGCCGAGCACCAGCGACAGGTGGTACATCTCCGGGTCGGACTGCCGCACCAGCTTCTCGGTACGCCGAAACCCCGTCGGCAGGTGCGACGTCGGCCACACCAGCACCGGGCCCAGCTCCAGCAGCCGCTGCTCCGCCCAGAAGTCATCGGCGAACAGGCTGCTCATGTGACTGGGCGCGATCGCCCGGTGCATCAACTCGCCCCAGTAGTCGAACCGGTGCTCCTTGGGCACGTCGTCGCTCTTAAAAACCGTTCCGATCATGTCAGGGGCAGTCCTGAGCGGTGTACGGGCGAAGTCCGCCCAAGCGGTAAGGAAGAGGGGGACTTGGGGGTCGGTGGTGTTCTTGGAGCCCTGGATGCGCTGCGTCCGGTGGGGCCCCAGCATCGGTATTCCGCCCGTCCACATCGACGACCAGGGCGAAAGGCCCGGCCCCCTGCTCGTCGAAGTCAACAACGGCGGAGAACACGCCCGCCCCTTCCTCGGAGTTCGGCATGACACGACCGCCACTACGATACCGCTCGCCAGCTGATCGACCCCGCCACCGACTACGTCGGCCACGTCCGCACCGACACCGGATGGAAACCGCCGCATCCGGTGTCCGGATCTGCATCCTGAGCAGCAACGGCTCCCTGGACAGCTAGGCATCAACGCCGCGGCGGCTCGGGATGCCTGACCCGCCCCGCTCCCCGTTGTGGCAGCCGTCGTCTGCGGCTCCCTCAGGCCCTCTCAGGGCCGCGCCGGGGGCGTGCGCGGAGGCCCCGCCGACGCGCAAGCAACCTCCGGCCGCCCCGATCCCCCGACCGCGCGCCCACCCACCCGTCCCTTCTTTCTGTTCCTGGACTCGGGTGTTGGGGTGTGCTGAGGGGGATGTCGGGGTCCCGACCACGCTGAAAACGTTGTGGTGACCTGCGGTGATGCTGACGCGTGGCTACTGGTCATGTGCCGCTGTAGGAGGGGTTGTCGGCGGGGACACCGGCCCGGTCGGGGGCAGTGTTGTCGCACTGTGACCGTGGTCGGGCCCTGACGGTCGGTGGTGTGGTCGGGGCCGCCTGATGCGCTCAGCCGTACGCGCGGTACCGCACAAGGCCGTACCGCGCTGTGACATACGGGAGTTCTGGCAATGACAAGAACGAGGGCGGATGTGGATGCCGGCGGCGGGGACCGGCTGGCGTTGGCGGTGCTGGTGCAGTACCGGATGGCCACCACCGAGCAAATGCATCTGATCACCGCTCCCGGGTGCGGATCGAGCAGACCAGACGGCGGCTGGCCAAACTCCGTGCCGAGGGCCTGGTCGACCGGATCACCCTGCCGCAGGCGGGGCGTACCCGGGTATGGTTCGCCACCGCGTACGGGGTGCAGGTCGCCGGGGAGTGGCCGGAGCTGCGGGGCCGGCGGCCGCCGCGGCTGGTGTCGGATCCGATAGCGGCGCGGCTGCGGGTGAGCCACACCCTGACCGTCACCGAGACCGGGCTGCAGTTCCTGCTGGACGCGCGCCGCCGTGGGGAGGTGTGCCGGCCGCTGGACTTCCTGCCGGAAGTCCACCACCCCATCGGGGGCGGTGAGGCGGTCATCCCGGACGCGCTGCTCTACTACCAGCGCGGCAGCCGTAATGGTGGTGAGGGTTCGATGCTGCGGGCGTTCCTTGAGGTCGACCGGGCGACCATGGGCCCCGAACGCCTCGCGTCGAAGCTCCGCGCCTACGCCCGCCTCCACCAGTACGCACCCGTGCCAGTCGGCCGGCGCCGCGCGGTGGAGGCGGTCCAGGAGGAATGGCGGCGGCACTATCCGCTCTTCCCACGGCTGCTGTTCGTCCTGGACGGTACCGGCCCCGCCGGCATCGACAACCGTCTCCGTGCCCTGCACGCGTCGGCTGACGTGGATCTCTCGGTGGCCCTCTTCCTTCGGGAAGTGACCGTGCTCGCCGCGCCGATGACCGACCTGCTCCAGCACGGACCCGCCGCAGCTGTGTGGCGCCCCGTACCGGACCCCGAACGCCGGGTCAGCTGGCTGGGCTAACGGGTGCCGTAGACGGTGCGCAGAAGGCGGGGCACCGTAAGCGATTGCACACCCGCTCGCGGTCTGCGCAACACCCCCGACCACAGGCCCGACCACGGAGATCGGAATCCCGACCACAGGCCCGACCACCGCAGGTCACAGCGTTGCGCAGACCCGGCCGCACCCCAACGGCGCCAGATATGGGATTTCGAGCGCCGGGTCGGCTGGCTGGACCCGCTGGTGCTGTCGCCGGGTGCGCAGCAAGTGTTGCGCAACAGGCGATTGCGCACCCGCTCGTGGTCTGCGCAACACCCCCGACCACAGGCCCGACCACGGAGATCGGAATCCCGACCACAGGCCCGACCACCGCAGGTCACAGCGTTGCGCAGACCCGGCCGCACCCCAACGGCGCCAGATATGGGATTTCGAGCGCCGGGTCGGCTGGCTGGACCCGCTGGTGCTGTCGCCGGGTGCGCAGCAAGTGTTGCGCAACAGGCGATTGCGCACCCGCTCGTGGTCTGCGCAACACCCCCGACCACAGGCCCGACCACGGAGATCGGAACCCCGACCACAGGCCCGACCAGCGCAGGTCACAGCGTTGCGCAGACCATTGCGCACAACCAGGGCACCAGTACGACGCCACTACCGATCCGACTGCGCATGCCCACCCACCGCCCCGTCCTGCGCAGTCGGCGGCGGGACCGACTGCGCAACCGTCTTGCGCAGCCACCCTTCCGACTGCGCAAGACGGAAGGGCTGCGCACGGCCGCCACCCGCCGCCCGTTCTGCGCGGTCGGCGGTGGGGTGATTGCGCAGCCACCACTCAGCAGCCTGCGGCCGGACGGGCACGGATGCGGGCCGGGGCAAGCCAACCGCCCCCCGCATCGACTGTGTCGGCGAATCCTGAAGTCATAGCAAAGGAGACCGCGCTCGAGATCTATCGGGGCTACTGGCAGGAGATGCCAGGCTTCTATGCTGACCGTGACGGCACCGCTGAAGGACCGAAGGGCTATGCCGCCTCCGAGGCGCGGGCCAGCGCGGAGAGCGACGCTGAGTAGGCCCACGGCCGCGGCCGGATTTACATCGGCCCGGTCGTCGTGTCGGAGTCGAGAGTCACCGGTACCGATCTGGATAGAAAAACGCCCAAGGCGATGCTCTCCAGCTGCCTGGACCTCTCCCAGTGGCGACCCGTCACCGCCGACACCCGTAAGCCAGTACCTGACCGCCACCACGCCGGAGAAGTGGCCGCAGGGCAGCAGGTCGTCAGGAACGAGCCGCAGGGCAAGAAGTGCTGGCCCTTCCCCTTCGTGCTGCGGCCACCGTCAGTCTCGCCGTTCTGGGCGACGGCCCTTCTGCCGGGGTGCTATCAGGGTGTGGGCTTGCTGCCGGGGTTTTCGTCTGGGTTCCTCTGTCAGTGGCTAGCGTAGGGGTAGTTCGGCCAGCATGACGGCGTAGAGCGGTGAGTCGGCGAAGGGTTGGCGCACACCGACCTGTCGGAAGCCCCAGGACTCGTACAAGGCCCGTACTCGCGGGTGTTCGGTGTCGACGAGGAGGACCACCAGGTCCTCATGCCGTTCGTCGAGGAGGGCTTTCGTTACCAGTTTCGCTGTTCCTGTCTTTTGGTGAGTGGTCCGCACCGCTAGTTCCGAGTAGGCGAAGGTCGCGTGGTTGTCGGGGGGCTCCTCGATGTGCTCCCGCCACCATTCGCGGTGAGGCGTGGCGGGTGCTCCGTAGGCGAAAGCCACGGGTTGTTGTCCATCGAAAGCAACGACGCAGGCGAAGCCAGGGTTGCCTCCCCAGTGGTCGACGAACCAGGGGAAGCGCTGGTTGAACTGGTCGTCCATGGCGTCTGCGTAGGCGTCGGCGTGGATGTCTATCAGGGCCTGTCGGATCTGGGGGAGGTCTTCGTGTGCGAAGCGCCGGATGACCAGTTGGGGGGCGCTCAAGTTCGGCTCCATTCGCATCGGTAGCGGTCTGCCCATCGTTGGGCAACCCCCGCGGTCGGCGCGAGGGTGATCAAGTCGCGGTGGAAATCGCCGAGAAGGAACCTCATTCGTCCTGGCAGCGGCGTGCCCGCCATCAGCTCGAGGGCTTTCGATGCCGTGGCGCATGCCTGGTCGATCTCGCGCTGGTGAAGCTGGGCGAGGGCGAGCCGTGCTGTAGCAAGGGCACGGTTCCTGCGAAACTGTGTTGGGATCGAGCCTAGAGCTTGGTGCGAGGCGGCCTCAGCCTCGGCGCTGTCTCCGATGCGGTCGCGCACGATGGCGCAGATGGCTGTCAGTTCGGCCGCTCCGTAGAAGGCCGACCAGGAGGGGCGGGGCTCCTGCGGTCGTGCCTTGGCCAGTGACTCTTGGGCGCGGCCCAGGGAGCGCAGGGCGGCTTGGCGGTCGCCGAGGTTGGAGTGAGCGATGGCCGTTCGTGCGTGGGCGAGGGAGGCGAAGAACGGGTCGCGCCTGATGATCGCTGTCGATTGGGCGGCCAGGCCTGAGTCGACGGCCTCGGCGTGGCCCCCACGCTGGTGGGCGAGCATGGCGCAGGAGTTCCATACCCGCAGTTCCGCGACGGGATCCTGCCCCATTCCGGCGAGGTATAGAGCGCGGGCCAGCAGAGCCTCGGCCCGCTCACCCTTGCGTGCGTCCAGAGCACTCCAAGCCGCGGTGGCGGTGTAGTCGGCGGCGATGGAGAAAAGCCGTAACCGGATTCTTTGGGTTGCTGCGAGTTTCTGCTTGTTCAGGGTTTCGGCTGCGCCGGCCAGCGCGGCCTTTTCGAGGGCCTCGTGGCCTCCCCGGGCGTCGTCCAGTTCCATCAGCGCATCCAGTCCGTTGCGCAGTCGGAGCACGTCAGAGGTTCCTACTCGGGGCGGAGCCCCGAGTAGGGGTGTGGCAACAGCAGCGCTCGTTGCGCTGGTAGCGGTGAGGAAGTTCCTGCGTCTCACGGGGTTCTCCGAAGCTTTCGCGCAGCGGCTTCTTGGAGCCGGAGGAAAGAACCCCAACTCCTGGGCAATGCAGCCGAATACTGCCTCCAGCGCCTCACGCTGACGAGGGTGCGGCCACCGGGTCTTGCCCGTGATCCAGTTACGGACCGTACGGTCCCCGACCGTTCCCTCGTACCCGGCTCTGATGAGGTGAGCGTTCACCTTGTCGGCCAACTCGGCCTGGGTAAGGCCGCTCTGCCGTAACGCGCTACCGAGACGCGGGTTCCCCTCCATGTACCCACCGTAGCCACTGGTGCTTCGTCAGTTGCCGAGGAGGCGGGAAATTTCCGGTGGGCCGCGCTGCACACCCGCAGGATCTTTCCTCCCCTGCTGCCGAAGGCGGCGGTTGACTGGGTCAGGCCGTCGTTCACCGACCCTTTCGAGGTCCAGATGATCGCGTTAACGAAGTCGCGTCCCCAAGGGCACCGCCCCGGATACTGCCAGGAGCTGCCCGCCGCAAAGCAGAGTGCCGAAGCTGCCCGCCGGCTCGTCGAAACGGCTTTGTCCGTATGGCATTTGGAGTGCCTGAGCGATGCCGGGACCCTGGTGGCGAGCGAGTTGGTGACCAACGCGATCACGCACACCGACAGCTACCGCATCCACATCGCCGTCCGGCGCACAGGAGAGCGATCCGTACTGATCGGCGTCACCGACACCACGCCCATGCCTCCCGTGCCCGCCGCGCCCGCCGACACCCTCAGCACGAACAGCCGCGGACTGCTCCTCGTGGATGCCCTCACTGAACGTTGGGGAACAGAGCTATATCGCTCAGGCAAGCAGGTCTGGGCCGAGTTGATCAGCGAGGCCGCCCAATGACCGAGCCCAAGTTCGCCACACGCGCACAAGGCGGCGCTCGTGGTAGACCTCGGGCGGGACAGGGCACCCGTGCCTACGCCGCCTGCGTGTGGCGCAAGTTCACCAGTTGGCTGGCCCGTTTCACCCGACCGTTCCTCACGTGATGATCTCCGCGTCCTGCGGCTTCGTGATCGGGGTCACGGTCTCCGCGCTCTCGCCCGCACCCTGAACTGCTGCCCTGCCAGTCCCTGTCGCCCCCTGATGGCCCTACCGGCCGTTGGCCGTCAGGAAGAACCGGGTTCAGGTTCAGGCCGCCCAGGCTCAGCTTCCCTCAGTGCTGCGCCCTCCCCTTCGACGTGTATGAGAGCTGCCTCAAGCCCCGGCAGATCGCGGACGGTCACCGCAGCGTCCGAACGCCTGGTCACCCTCGACTCCTGGAAAGACAGCGGCATGTTCACTCCCCCGCTCCCCTACAGCCCCCGCCCCTCCGACCCCAGCAAGTGGCGATCCGCGCCGGCCCCGCCCGTCGGTCCTGGTCTCGTTCCGTTCATCACCCAGCGCGAGGGCGAGGACGCAGCTCCCGACAACCTGATCCTCCTACCGCACACCGACGGCCGCCTCCACCTGCACTACCTCGACGAAGACGCTCGCGACCGCGACCCCCGCGGCGTGCTGTGGGCGCGCTGCTCGTTCAACCCCCTTGACGCCCGAGGGCAGCCGACCGGGCGTCCGCAGTGGAAACTCATGCACCCATACAGGCAGTTGATGTGCATGCAAGCCCTGCACTGCCAGATCTGCGCAGAGCCCGCCCGCACCCCGCTCGGTTTGATCTTTCTTGCCGGCCCCCACGACCGGGCTCCCGACGCGGCGCAGGTGCTGACCAACCAGCCGCCTGTCTGTGCCCGGCATGTACGCACGGCCGCGCGGGTGTGCCCCCACCTGCAGGGCAGGCCGACCGTTCACCTCGCGGAGAGTGCACCGCTGTACGGCGTCACCGGCACTTTCTACGGCATGGGCCCGTACGGTGTGCAGCCCGTCGCGCAGCCAGTGCCGCCTCTGCCCTACGGCCACCCCGACATCAGCAGTTTCCTCGCCTCCCAGCAGATCCGGCGTCTGCACTCCTTCCGGACCCTCGATGTGGATCAGCTCGTGCGGGAACTGGCTACGCCGGCCGCGTAGACCGCTGCCCGTACGTCCCGGACACCCCACCCCGGGCCCGCGGGCAGGCCGCGCCCGGCGCGGGAAGCCCCAGGGCCGGCCGTCACCGCGACAACCGGCCCTGTTCCCGCGCCGGGCCCATGGCTGCAGTAGCTCCTGCGAAAGGGAGCGTGCGTCGCCCGTCGGTTTCCCACTTCGCGTAGATCGCGCTAACGGTCTCTCGCAGGTCGTGCCCCCGAGCTGCCGTTCCACGTCCGGTCCGTCAGGGCCCGGGCCCTTCGGCGTCGGACACGTCGGGGACGCGGGCCTGTTGACTCATCGCGGTGACGAGGGTGGAGGAGATGTGGGCCAGGGCGGGGTCTGCAGCGATGAAGAACGTTTCGACTCCGGCCAGTTCGTGGTTCATGCGGGCCATCGGCATTTCGTAGTCCAGGTCGGCAACGCCGCGGACTCCGCGGATGACGACGTCGATTCCGCCTCGGCGGCAGTAGTCGACCAGCAGGCCGCCGGTGTGGGAGTCGACCGTGACGTTGCTCAAGTCAGTTGCTGCGGCGCGGAGCCGGTCCAGCCGTTCCGTGATGGGCAAGCGGCCGGTCTTGTTCGGATTGAACATCACGCAGACGACGACCTCGTCGAACAGGGGGGCGGCGCGCCGGAGTACGTCCTGGTGTCCTTGAGTGACCGGGTCGAAGGATCCTGGGAAGAGGGCTCGCATGACCGGAAAGAGTAACAAGCGGCCGCCTCCGGTAGTGAAGTTCCAGGGCAGCCAGACCTCCGGGATCAGGCGTGGCCGGGAGACGTCTGGCGAGACGGGACAACCGCGACGTCACCCGTAGACCACGGCGACGTGGGACATGCTCTACAACCTGGACGGGCCGGTATTGAGCATGTGCGCCGCGGCTCATCACCCGTGCCGCTCGTCACCCGAGCCATCGCGGCGACGAGGCCGAGCGGTGCAGCAGGCCGCCTCTGCCGTCAGGTCGTCGCTCACCGGAGGAAAATCGTGTCTGGCCTTTCCGGCGCGCTGACACGCGAACAGCGGCATGCGTCAAGACGGCCCGGCCGGGGTGCGGGCCGTCTTGGTCCGATGGGATCAGGCGGGCTGCGGGGCGGGCGTCGCCGGAGCGGCGGCGGCCGTGCGGGTCTCGCGCATCATCAGCAGGCCGTTGACGACCATCAGCGTCGCGGTCAGGCCGTGGACGCCGAGTGCGGTGGCCACGGAGCCGTGGTGGGCCAGCACGGTGGTCATGTCGCCGTAGGCGGCGAGGGCCTCCACCAGCAGTACCCAGCCCAGCGCCCGGCGGTGGCCCGTCACCAGCAGG
Organism: Streptomyces rishiriensis; assembly: GCF_030815485.1. Lineage (NCBI taxonomy): Bacteria > Bacillati > Actinomycetota > Actinomycetes > Kitasatosporales > Streptomycetaceae > Streptomyces > Streptomyces rishiriensis. The sequence goes on from NZ_JAUSWV010000003.1 coordinate 23,469, forward strand.
ATGCCCAGGACCAGGGCCAGGACGACGTCGCGGATGCCCTTGATGACCAGGAAGCCGCCGCCGTCCCCGGACGGCCAACTCGGCAGGCCGAAGCCCGGCGCCGTCGTCTTTGGGCTCAGGATGAACTCTCCTCCGAACCAGAGGATGAAGAGGATGAAGGCGGCGGCCATGACGGTGTTGGTCTTCTTCAGCGACATCGTCTTCTCCCTGCGAGTCTTCGTGAGCTGCGGCTGACGACCGGGCGGGTTGAGCCCGTGGGCTCAGGTGAGGGCGGCGACCAGCAGGGCGAAGGCGGCGATGATGACGGCGACGCGGACGTAGTGGAGGCGGCCCCAGCGGTTCAGCTGCTGCTGCCAGTCGGCGGGGCGGTTGTCAGGGGTCCACGTCTTGTTGCGGTTGTTGATCGGGACGAGCAGCAGGATCGACATGATCACGCTGAGGACCAGAAGGGCGCCGGCGGTGACGACGAGTCCGGTGCCGTGGTGGTGCCATCCGGCGACAGCCCAGATACCGACGAGGACGAGCGAGCCGATGTACCAGACCGGCATCACGGCGCCGAGCATCCGGCCTCCGTGGGCGTGGCCGAGCTGGCCGCTGTCCTGCGGAAGGGCGTTGAGGATCGGGTTCATGACGAAGGCGACGGAGAACTCCACCCCCACCATCACGCCGACGACCACGGTGGTGATGACCTCGAGTGCGCTGAGCATGATGACCCCTCCAGGGACCTAGCGTTGCTAGATGATGGTGCAACGCTAGTACTACTGCCGCTCGATTGTCTAGCAGTGCTAGAATCGGATCATGTCGGTACAGGAACGCAAGGAACGCGAGCGGGCGGGACGCGAGCGCCTCATCGTGGCGACAGCCCGCGAACTCGCCGAGCAGCAGGGCTGGGAGGCGGTCACCACCCGCCGGCTCGCCGAGCGCATCGAATACAGCCAGCCCGTCCTCTACAGCCACTTCCGCGGCAAACGCGAGATCATCGGCGCCGTCGCCCTCCAGGGCGCCACCGAGCTGGCTGAGGCGGTGCGGACCGCGACCTCCGCCGCGGACGGCCCACGCGAGCGGGTGCACGCCCTCGCCCACGCCTACCTCGACTTCGCCGCCCGCAACCCGGCGGTCTACGACGCCATCTTCCAGCTCGACGGCGGCCTCCCGTACGCGCAGGAGGACACCCCGGAACCTCTCAAGGACGCTTTCGCCGCGCTGCTGGAGTGCCTGGGCGAGGTCGCCGGGGACGGCGTCGCCCCGGGACTGTTCACCGAGGTGTTCTGGGCGTCCCTGCACGGGGTGGCGACCCTGACCCGGTCGGGACGGCTGCCGCCGGAGGACACCGGGCCGAGGGTGGAGCTGCTGGTGGACCGGCTCGCCGTGGTCTGACACACCGTCCCGGCAGGCGGGCCGTCCAGAGCACGGCGGCATTCAGGACGTGGCCGAGCGCGCCGCCGAGCGCGCCGAGCCGGTCTTCCTGACCCCTCCGGCAGGCCTGCATGACCTGGCCGCGCGTGATCGCCGTTCGCCGTTCGCCGTTCGCCGTTCTCACAGTCCGGCCTGCGCGAACGCGTCCTGGCCCTGTGGGTCAGCTGCGTGCGGGGATGTCGGTGTGCAGGCGGACGGTGGTCCCCTGGTCCGGGGTGGAGCGGATCTCGACCAGGTCGCACAGCTGGTGGGCGAGCCAGAGACCGCGGCCGCCGATCTGATCGGTGGCGGGGCGGGTGCGGCCGACCATCACGTCGGGGATGTAGCCGGCATCGCGGAACTCGCACAGGAAGGTGGAGTTCTGGGTCCAGGTGCGCAGGGTCCCGCGGCCCCCGCCGTGCCGGATGCTGTTCGTGGCGATCTCCGTGACGGCGACGGCGAGTTTGCGCTGCTGGTCCTCCGTGACGCCTGCGTCCGTGGCGCACTGGGAGACCTTCGAACGGATCGCGGTCAGGTCACCGTGGGTGTAGCTCAGCTCCTGGAAGGGGTCGCACGGGGGGTTCAGTGCCTCGAAGGGATACTCCTCGGCGGAGAGGTAGCCCTCGTTGCGCATGTGGCGGCCGTCCTCGCGGATCAGCGGGTGGCAGCGGGACAGGGCCTGCAGGGCGCTCTGGTCCTCATCGGCGGCGTCGTAGGGGCAGAGCATCGACCAGGCGGAACTGCGGGCGAAGGCCCGGTTCAAGATCCACTCGTGATAGCGCAGCTCCGAAAGGTGGGCGGCGCTGCGGGCCTCGCGCCAGGCGGTTTCCCCGATGCCCCGTACCGGCCTGTCGCCCTCGCCCCGCTCCTTCATCCAGTCGACCCAGGCGTCGATGAGGCGGCCGGGGTTGGGTCCGAGCGTCGTGGTGTCGACGAAAGTGACGGCGGACTCGTCGGCGAGTTCGCTGCGCAGGAGTGACGCCTTGGCCGAGGGGACGGCGACGACGACGGCCTCGCCGCCTTCCAGTGCCTCGTGGATGTAACCCAGTGTTCCGGACAGGAAGTGCGCGTCCCCCCGGTAGGGGTAGAGCTCATGGCGGAACGAGGCCTGTTCCTGGCTGGACGGCTTCGAAGGCACGTTGGCGGTCATACGGCCATCACCACCGGCAGCGCGACGCTCGCATAGCCCGCGAGCTCCCAGCACAGGCGCACGGTTTCGTTGGCGCCCTCCACGACGACCCGGCGGTCCGGCAGGTGGCGGGCGGCGTCGACGAGCGCGTGCATTCCAGCGGCGTCGATCAATTCCACGGTGTCGAAGCGCAGCCTCACCCGGGGTGAACACCGGGTTGCCGCCCGCACCGCCACGTTGAACGCGTGCGCGCACTCCGAGTCGATCACTCCGTCAACGCTCCAGCTGTCGGCGCCCGTGCTGTACATCCGGAAGGCCGGACGCTCAGCGCGTATGCCCATTTCGTGCGGGTGCACACATGCCACATGTTCCAGCGTAGGCGCGTCCCACTGCGACCGCCTGAAGGCGCACACCACGATGGCATTGCTCTCCGAGGCGAACTCGTCGAGCCTCAGTTCCTGAAGCACCAGTTCCTCGGTTTCACCGGGCACTGCCGCAGGCACCCGCTCGGCAAGAACACGCACCGAGCGGTAGCCCTCCCGGGCTGCGGTACGGGCTTCCCGGCGCACCGCGGCCAGGATGGTGTCGGGGTCCGTCACGCGGGGAAAATCGAGGATCACCGAGGCGGAGGGGACCACCTCACGGGCAAGGCCGGAGGCGGCACCGGTGGAGCCGACCACCACGATCTTGTCGCCGTACAGTGCGCCGTCGGCCACGTAGGCGAGCACGTCCGCAGGGGACGTGACGGCAGAGTCGGAGTGCCAGCAGACGTGGTCACCGGGCTCGACGTCGTCGAACGTAGCCAACGCTCGAGCCGCTCTCACCTGGTCCCCTTTCCCGATCTTCCACCGTCATCGGATACAGAGAGTACTGGGTCATCCGGGCCGTCGTTGAGCCGACCGGAGAGCGCCCCGGCGTACGCCCCCGGCTCCGTCTGCTCTGCGTCGGATGCATCCGCCACCTGCTGCGCCGCGGTCTCGCAGCGATGCGGTGCTGTGCCCAGCCGGACTCAGCCGGACTCAGCCGGACTCAGCCGGCAGCGGCGTCTTCCACCATCGCTCCGATCTCCAGGACGGGGCCGCCCGGCTGGTCCGCGGAGCCTTAAGGTTTCGTCACGCTCCTGGCCTCGGATTCCGGATGTCAGAGGCATCCGGTTGGATGAGCGCGTGACTGTCCATGACCTAGCCCGCCGGCTTCCCGGCGTCGCCGATCTGCGGAATCTGTGCCGCTCGCTCGCGATGCTCGATGCGATCCTGAGCCCGGACCGGGAAAGCCGGTATCACTCCTTCAACGCCGGTTGGGCTGCCGGCGAGGAGATGGCCTCGATGCGCAACGGATCGGGGGACGAGTACTCCATCGTGTTTTCGGCAGCGGGAGCATACGTCCGCGGCTTCGGCCACGAATCGGCGATGAGCCCGTACGGCAACGACGGTGAGCCCTGGCCGGGAGTGATCGACGAAGTACCGGAGGCCTTCCGGTCCTGCGTGGAGGAGCCGGCGTTCACCGACGAGGACGGGGTGCCCGTCGTAACGGCCTGCCTGTGGCGGGGGAAGACCGACGATCAGTGGCACCACGGGACGATCGGCTTTCCCGTGGGCCGTGCCGATCCTGACGGTACGACAGGACTGTTCGAGCTCCTGGTCGACCGTACGCCGGAAGCGTTCCAGCGCTTCGCCGAGGACTACTACGAGCTTCCCGTGGACCTGAGAGCGGTACGCGACGTGTATGCCTTGCGACCACTGGACCAACAACTCCTCTCGTCGCTGAACGCAGAGGTCACCCTGGCGGACCTGGCCCAGGACATCTCCGAGATCGGCTATCCGCCGCCGGCCCGGGAGCCGGTCTGACTGCTGCACGTCTCCATGCGTTCACTGCCCGCCTGTCGTCGGCCTGCCGACGAGCCCAGCCGGATGGTGACCGTAGGTGATCACCGGCGGCACAGCGGGCCGGCTGCCACCGGCCTGTGCGGCGAGCTTCTTGGGCCGTGTGTGGTCGGGGCTCCCCCGCATGGCGTTGCGCTTCACCGCCGGTCGGCCCCTGGCGTGCCTGCCTTCCTGCCCTCGGGGTGGGCGAAGACGGGCAACTGGCCGCGACCGTCACCGAACTCCGTGACGCCTGCCAGGCGTCACGCCGTCCCGCCCCATTCTTCGACCCGACCGGAGACGACGTGAGCACCCCCACCGCCACCCGGCTGCAAGCCGCGGACGCGAGCGTGACCGTCCTGAGCAACACTCCCTTCGTCACCGACTGGGCCCGCCGGTACTTCGGCCCGTGGTGGAACGCGTTCGATGTGCCCGCCGGCAGCGTCTGCGCCGGACCGCTGGTCACGGCCGGCATCGACGACAAGACGTACGCCCATCTGCTCGCCCTGGTGACCAGCTGCCCCCACGACGAAGTCACCTACGCCAGGACCCGGCTGCTGCTCGCCCGGGACAGCACGGGCACCATCACCGGCGTCTCGCCCGAAGAGGGACTCGCCTACCGCTCCGAGCAGCGCGGCGGCCACGTCACCATCGCCGGACGAACGCCCGAGCGGCTGGCACTGGCCACGGCCCGGATCGCCCGCGAGATGATCCGCGCGGCCCTGCTGCGGGACGGCTGGACGCTCCTGCACGCCTCCGCCGTCGTCCGCGCCGGCCGGGCGCTGCTCACCTTCGGATCCAAGGGCGCCGGGAAGACCACCACGGCGCTGCTGCTGGCCGGCCGCGGCGCCGGACTGCTCGCCAACGACCGGGTGTTCGTCAAGGCCGTCGGGGATGAGCTGCGCGTACTGCCCTGGCCCTCGGCAGCAGCCGTCGGCCTCGGCCTCCTGGACGCGCTCGGCCTGTACGACGTCGTCCGCGACCGGCTCGTGGGCGGGGAGCAGCTCCACCCGACCCAGCACCAGGACGTCACCGACGCGCTGCTCGCCGGGCGCCGCGAGCCGCTGTGGGAGCCGGGCGGCAAGCGGGAGCGGAAGGTGCAGGTCTTCCCCGACCAGTTCGGCAGGTGGTTCGCAATGGAGCTGGCGGCCAGCGGCTGCGCGGCCGGGCTGCTGTTCCCCCGGATCGATCCTGCCGCCGTTCCGGCCCTGGTCGACGGCGAGCGGACGCTCGGTGAGGACGACTTCATGAGCGGTGCGACGGAGGACCGCTATCCGGACCTCTTCGGTCTGGCCCACGGCGTCGACGGCGGCGGAAGCGGCCCGGCCCGCGCTTCGGTCGCTGGCCGGCTCGCCGCCCTCCCGCACCACCAGGTCGTCCTCGGCCACGACATCGCGGCCAACGCGGACTTCCTGGCGAGACTCGCGAGCCGCATCTGACCGGACCGTTCCCAGGCCGGCCGCTGCTCCCCTCCGGGGTGCCCGTGCGTACCCGGGGCTCGCGTTCCCGGCGACCCCGGGCACCGGCCCTCGGCCCTCGGCCCTCGGCCCTCGGTCCTCAAGCTGAGGCGCTGCGCATTCAGCCGCCTCAGTACGCGCTCCTGCTCGAGGAGAACACCGAAGCCAGTCACCGGCTGTGCCGCGGCTGCGCGCTGATCGCGTCCGTCCCGGTAACGCTTGTGCCGTGGCGTCGTTGCCCCGGGCGTGGTGGAAACCGCCCCCCGGAGGGGGCCTGCAACGCTCCGGCGGCCCGAGGGCCGGACGGCCCCGGCACCGCTCACGCGGCGCCGTGCGGTGGGGGTGCTCGTGTTCGCGTGCCTGGCCGCGTGCTGCGCGATCGGGGTCCTCCTCGGTGTCGGCAGCCGTCCCTCCCCCGAGAGCTGGACGCCGCCCACCGCGGAGTCCTTGCGTGCCGACGAGTTCCTGGCCTCCCGGTTCATGGCCGGTGAGCCCCATCTGGCGCTGGTGGCCACCGCTGCGGGGTCGGTCGACGATCCGCGCGCCGCGCGGGCCGGCCGGGTGCTCCTGGAGCGGATCGGCGCCGATCCCCGCACCGCATGGGTCCGCGGCTACTGGCCCCTGCGGTTGCCGGAGTTCCGTACGGGCGACGGGCGACGGGCGCTGGTGCTGGTGCGCTTTCGCGGGGACGAGCGGGCCGTGCGCGCCGCGGCGGACGACGTGATGGACCGGTACACCGGCCGGAGCGGGCCGGGTGCGGCGCTGCGGGTTTCCGCCGGGGGTGAGGACGCGGTGCTCTCCGAGAGCGAGCGGCTCAGTGAGCGCGGTCTGCGTCTGGCCGAATTCGTCGCGGCGCCGCTGGTGCTGCTGATCCTGCTGTGGGTGTTCGCGGGGGCGCTGGCCGCGCTGCTGCCGGTCGCCGTGGGGGCCTTCGCCGTGGTGGTCGCCGGGGCCTGTCTGCGCTTGCTGGACGGTGTGATCCCGGTGTCGGCCTTCAGCGTCAGTGTCACCACCGCCCTGGGTTTCGGGCTGGCCGTGGACTACAGCCTGCTGCTCGTCTCGCGCTACCGGGAGGATGTCGCGGCGGGCAGTGCCCCGGACGCGGCGGTGCGGGTCACGCTGCGCACCGCCGGGCGGGCCGTGGCCTTCTCCGCCGCCACCGTGGTGGCGGCCCTGTGCACCCTGCTGGTCGTCCCGCTGCCGCTGCTGCGCTCCCTGGCTTTCGGCGGCACCGCGATCGTGGTCACCTCCGCGGCGGGCGCGCTGGTCGTCGTGCCCGCGCTGCTGTTGGTGCTCGGCTCCCGGATCGATCGCTGGGACGTCTTCGCCCGGCTGCGCCGGCCGCACGGCGGGCGCCGGGAGGGCGACTCCTGGGCCCGGCTGGCGCACTGGGTGGTGCAACGGCCCGCCGCGGTCGCGCTCGCGGGGTTCGCGGTGCTGGTGCTCCTCGCCCTGCCGGCGCTGCAGGTGCGGTTCGGCGTGTACGCGGACGCGACGCTGCCGGCTTCCTCGCCGGTCGCCGCGACCGCCCGGACGCTGCGTACCGAGTTCGGCGCCGCTTCCTCGGGTGCCCCCTGCGTCGTACTGCCCGCTCTGAACGCGGCGGGTGACCCGCGGGCCCGGGCCGCGCTCGACGCCTACGCCCGCCGGTTGTCCCGCGTTGCGGGAACGGCCCGGGTGGACACCGTCACCGGGAGCTACCGGGGCGGGAAGCGGTCCGCGCTCCCGGCCGCCCGGGCGGCGTCCTTCGCGGCCGCGTCCGGTGTCCGGCTGGCCGTGACCGCGCAGCCGTACGCCCGCGCGCCGCTCACTCCCGAGGGGAGCCGGCTCGTGGAGCGGCTGCGCCGGATTCCGGCGCCGGTCCCGGCTCTCGTGGGTGGCCCGGGCGCCCGTCTCGCGGACACCGAGAAAGTGATGGCGGACCGGCTGCCGCTGGTCGCGCTGCTCGCCTGCGGCGGGACCTGTCTCCTGCTGCTGCTCTACACGCGCAGTCTGCTGGTGCCGGTGAAGGCGGTGCTGCTGAACATGCTGAGCCTGGCCGCCACGTTCGGTGTCCTGGTCGCCGTCTTCCAGGAGGGCCGGCTGCCCGGAGTTCCTCCCGCGGGGATCACCGATGTGCTCATCCCCCTCATGTTCGCGGTCGCGTTCGGCCTGTCCATGGACTACGAGGTCTTCCTGCTCTCACGGATCCTCGAGGAACACCGGCGGGGCAGCCCCACCCCGCATGCCGTGGCGACGGGCCTGCAGCGAACGGGCCGGCTCTTCACCTCCGCCGCGCTGGTCTTCGCGGTGTCCATGTCCTCGCTGGCGCTGTCCGGGCTGCTGCATCTGCGGGTGGTGGGTGTCGGTCTGGCGGTGGCCGTGGTGGTGGACTGCACGCTGGTGCGCGCCCTGCTCGTACCCGCCGTGATGCAGCTCGCGGGCCGGGCGAACTGGTGGCTGCCGGCGTGGCGCGGGGTTTCTCAGCGCGGGGCGGTGGCGAAGACGTGGTCCCAGTAGGGGCAGCTCACGCCGAAACCGCGCCGTTCGTCCTGGAAGTGGTGGCGCAGATGGCGGTTGCGCAGGCGCCGGCCCAGTGCCGTGGAGGGGCGGTGGTGGTGCATATGGAAGTGCAGGACGTCGTACACGATGTAGCCCGCGATGAATCCGCCGGTCAGTGCGGCGCCCGGCCCCTCTCCCGCCAGCAGGTGGAACAGTTCGTAGGCGCCGTACGCGCCGGGGACGCTGACCGACGGCGGCATGACCAGCCGGCGTGGGTCGTTGGGGTGGTCGTGGTGGACGCCGTGCACCATCCAGTGCGCGCGGCGTCCCCAGGTGCTGCGCGGGGTGAAGTGGAACAGCGCCCGGTGCACCCAGTACTCGGTCAGTGTCCATCCTGCGTAGCCGAGCAGGGCGTACGCCAGGAGCAGGGGCAGGCCGGTGTGCCGGACGGCCCAGGTCAGCAGCAGCAGGGCGAGCGGGCCGTGCACGAGCGGGGGTACGGCGGGGTGCACCCGGGTGAAGCGGTCGAGGAAGGGTGAGCGGAACATGGGCGGGGACGCCCGCAGTTGGTCCGCCCGTCGCAGGCTCGCTGCGGCGGCCGGTGGTTCGTGCGCCGTCATCGTGTGCCCCCTCGGTGTGCCCGGGCCCCGGCGGCCCGCGGGACGGCGGCGGCCGGTTCTTCGGCCGCCGGATGCGCCAGCGCGCTCATCGTTCCTCCTTCTGGGACCTTGTCCCGGTCCTGCGGGGTCCTCCTCCGGGTCTCCTTCGGTCCTCTCGTGTCCTCACAGGGGCCGCTGGTAGATCCGGTAGGTCTTGGACCGCCGGGCTCCCATCCGTGCGATGGCCTGGTTCATGGCGGTGTTGTCCTCCAGGACCCAGGACAACTCGCCGCCGCGGTAGCCGAGTTGGCGTCCGGCCTGGGCGAGGCGCGTGTACAGCAGCGCGTCGAGTCCCTGGTTGCGGTACCGCGCCTTCACCCCCAGGGCGATCAGCCGGCACCAGTCGATCCTGCGGGCGGCTCTGGCGGCCCGCACCAGCCCGACGGGCAGCCCGTACCGGGTGAGCCGGCCGCCGGCCGCTTTCAGGGCCTGGTTGGCGTCGGGGACGGCCAGGCAGAAGGCGGCCGGGTCGCCGTGCACCTCCGCGAGCAGCACGAGTTCGGGCCGGACGATCTGCCGGAGCTGGGTCGTGAGGTGGTGGAACTCCCGCTCCGTGGGCGGTACGAAGCCCCAGTTGTGTTCCCAGGCGTCGGTGTAGATGTCCCGTATCCGCCGCTCCTCGGCGTCGAGGTCGCGGAGGTCGAGTGGCCGGACGTGGACGCCGCCGCGTCCTTGCGCCCATTGGGCGACCTTGGTGACGGCGGCGTCCTCGGGGGTGTGGGTGGTCCACTCCCAGGCCCACAGGTCCTTGGCCTTGGTGAATCCGCAGGAGCGCAGCAGCGCGTCGTGATGGGGCGGGTTGTACGGCATCAGGACGGCCGGTGAGGTGGCGAAGCCGTCCACGAGGGTGCCGCATTCGCCATTGGTCGAGAAGCTGACCGGTCCCAGCGCGGAGGTGAGCCCCCGTGCGCGCAGCCAGGTCCCGGCCGCCTCGAACAGCGCCTGGGCCGCGGCGGTGTCGTCCGCGCACTCGAAGAGGCCGAAGAATCCGTCGCTGCCACCGTGATGGCTGTTGTGCCGGGGGTTGTGGACGGCGGCGACGCGCCCGACGGGGCGGCCGTGGCGGTGAGCGAGGAACAGCTCGGCGTCACCGAACTCGAAGAACGGGTTCTTGTGCCGGTTCAGGAACGCCCTGCGCTCGCTCTCCAGCGGCGGCACCCAGCAGGGCTCGTCCCGGTAGAGCTGGTAGGGCAGCCGGACGAACTCCCGGCGCCGGGCCCGGTCGTGCACCGGTGTGACGCGGAGCGGGCCGTCCAGGGTGCGCGCCGCGGTTGTCGTCATGCCGTCCCCCGCACCGGCGTCCCGCCCGCGGGCCCCGCCTGGGGTGCGGTCTCGGCCAGGGCGGCCGCGATCAGGGCGGCCGCGTGGCCGATGTCCTCCTCGGTGTGCTCCGCGCAGACGCCGAGCCGCAGCCGGGCCCCGCCGATGGGCACCGCCGGGGGGAACAACGGGCAGACCATCAGGCCGCGTTCGGCCAGCTGCCGGGTGACGTGCGCGGTGCGGTCCATGGTGCCCACCGGGATGACGACCACATGGGCGGCGGAGCCGGCCGTGCCGACGCCGGCGGCGTGCAGCCGGGTGCGCAGCGTGCGCGCGTTGTCCTGGAGTCGGCGCCGGCGCTCGGTGCCTTCCCTCGCCAGCACCGACAACGCCGCCAGTGCCGCCCCGACGGTGCCGGGCGGCAGGCCCAGGGACAGCAGGTAGGCGTCCGCCGAGTGCCTGAGCAGGGTCACCACGTCGGCGTCGGCGCACACGAAGCCTCCGGTGGAGGCGAACGCCTTGCTGAACGTGCCCGTGACGACGTCGACCCGGTCCAGCACGCCGCACAGCTCGGCTGCGCCGCGCCCCTGGGGGCCCAGCGTGCCCGCGCTGTGCGCTTCGTCCACCACCAGCAGTGCGTCGTGGCGTTCGGCCAGATCGGCGATCTCCGCCAGGGGTGCGAGGTCACCGTCGGCGCTGAACAGTCCGTCCACGACGATCAGCCGGCGCCCCGAGCGGTCGGGCGGGCCCGCCGTACGGAGCAGCTGCGCGAGGTGGGCGGGGTCGTTGTGCCGGAAGACGTGCAGGGTCGCTCCGGACAGCCGGACGCCCATCGTGATCGACTGGTGGTTGAAGCGGTCGGCGAAGACGTGGTCGCGCGGTCCGGCCAGGGTGGCGAGCACGCCCAGGTTGGCCTGCATGCCGGTCGGGAAGAGCAGCGCGGCCGGGCGCCCGGACCAGTCAGCCACGGCGGTCTCCAGCTCCTGGTGCAGCCGGGTGTAACCGCCGACCGCCTGGGTGCCGTACGTCCCCGTGCCGAACCGGCGGGTGGCGGCGAGTGCGCCTTCCACCACCTCCGGGTGCCGCGCCAGCCCCAGGTAGTCGGCGGAACCGAACACGGTGACCGGCCGGCCGTGGGTGTCGTCGGAGCCGGGGCGGGCGTGGGGCACGCCGATCCGGGCCCGGGTCGTTGCGGCCTGCGTGATCAGCGGGAAGAGCGGGTAGGTGCCCTCCCGCTGCCAGCGGTCCACCAGGTCGAGCATGCTGCTGTGCGCGGGCCCGAATTCCATCGGCGCTCTCCATTCTTCTTCTCACGCCCCCTGCGGGCATGCGGGCCTTAAGGGGCGGTGGGCGCGGCCTGCGAGGTGGTGGGGGGTCCTTGCGCCGGGGTGAGTGCGCCGCGCAGGATCTCCGCGGCGGCCGTGTCGCGGACCGTTTCGCAGCTGCCGCCGTACACGCTCAGGACACGGACGTCGCGCAGCGCGCTGGACATTGCGGGGACCGGCTCGTCGTCCCGGTAGGCGCCGGGCCCGGACAGCCGGGCGCATTCCTGTACGACCCGCTGTGCCAGGCGGGCCCCGGTCGTCTTGGCCAACGCGGCGTCGAGTTGGTCCTGGGGGCCGCCGATGCGTTCCGCGGCGGCGTCGACGAAGGTCTCGGCCGCCTCGATCTCGGCGTCCCACCAGGCGAGTTCGGGCATGGCCTGGTCCGACGCGCCCAGCATGTGCGCCGTCCGCTCCAGTGCCCAGCGGGCACAGGCCAGGGCTCCCGCCGCGATCGCCAGGCGCTCCTCGGGCAGGATTCCCGCCAGGAGGACCATGGCCAGGCCCGGGCGTCCGAGGACGGCCTCGCGGGGCAGCCGGCAGTCCTCGAAGCTCACCCGTCCGGTCGGGGAGGCGCGCAGCCCTGCGGTCGCGAGGGGTGTGACCACGATGCCGGGCAGGTCCGCGGGGACGAGGAACAGGGTCAGGCCCAGGGCGGAGGTGCCGGGGGTGGTGCGGGCCAGGACGAGCAGGACATCGGCGAGGGGCGCGTTGGTGATGAAGGTCTTCTCGCCCTGCAGGAGCCAGCCGTCCGGCTCGGGCCGGGCGGTGGTGGCCACCGAGCGGACCAGGTCGGAGCCGCCGCCGGGCTCGGTCAACGCGACCGAGGCGACGCACCTGCCGGCCAGGACCGGGCGCAGCCATCTCTCGCGTTGTCCGGGGGTGCCGTGGCGGGACAGCAGAGGGGCGACCAGATGGGTCAGCACGGACAGGCTGGTGCACACTCCGGCCGCGGGTTCGCGCATCACGGCGCGGACGAAGGAGATGCCGTGGGCGAGGTCCAGCCCCAGTCCCCCGTGCTCCACGGGAACGCCGATGCCGAACACCCCGGCCCGGCCCATGGCTTCGAACAGGGAACGCGGCACGCTGCCCTGCCGCTCCCAGTGCGCCAGATACGGTGTGATCTCCGCGTCGGCCAGGGCGCGCGCCGACTCGTTGAACGCCGCGGGAGAGCCCGGGTCGAGCACGGGAGACAGCGCACCGAGCAGGGCCTGGTCCGGCATCGGCGTGGCCGGGCACGGCGTGGACGGCTTCACCGCATGCTCCCCGGCACCGGCACCGGCTGCGGTCCGGGCCGCCCGACGCCCTGTGCCTGCGCCTGTGCCTGACTGTCCGTTGGCGTCTGGCCGTCGGCCGGCGTCGGCGGCGACGCCTCGCCCGCCAGCCGTTGGCGCATGCTGTCCACGAGCCGCTGCTGTCCGCCGAGCAGTACCGGGGCGAAGACCGCCTCGCGGTAGGCCGCGGCCATCGGGTGCCCGTCCATGAACCCCTGGCCGCCCAAGAGCCGGCAGGCGGTGCCCACCGACTGGGGTACCGCCCTCGCGACGAACGCCCCGGCGCGCACGGCACGGTCCCACCGCGCGGGTCCGCTCGCGGTGGCTGCGCGACGCGTCACGGCGTGGCACATCCGTACGGCCGCCGCCGCTTCGGCCACCGCGTGCCCGAACGCCTGGCGGCCGGCCAGGACCCCGTCCTGGAACGGCCTGCGCTGCGCATGGGCGAGTGCCTCGCAGACGGCCTGCCGGGCCAGGTCGCTCAGCAGCCGGGCCAGGCCCAGCCGGGTGGCCGCCACGGCGTCGTGCAGCAGCGAGGCGTGCCGCTGGACGGTGCCCAGCAGCGCGTGGCCGGGCACCGCGAGCGCGGTCACCTCCAGGTGGCCGTACCGGGCACCGGCCAGGGCGCCGAGTCGCTGTTCGCGTACCTGCGTGTACGGCGTGTCGAGCGGCAGCAGAAGAAGGACGCGACGGCCGTCGTAGCGGCGGATGCCTTCGACGAGTACCGCCCCGGCGTCGGGCAGGCCGAGGACGTGGTCGGCGTGTCCGCGGGCCGTCAGGCGGTCGGGGGGCCCGTGCAGTTCGAGGTCGCACCGGGTGCCCAGCAGATTGTGGGTGGTGGTGTCGCCCAGTGCGGTGCTGACCCGGTAGGGCCTGGGCGTGGAGCCCGGTGCCAGTCGGTCGAGCACCGGTCCGCTCAGCCCTTGGGCGACCATCTCGAGTACGGCCGCGCCCATGGCCGTGCCGTCGCTCCGGTCAGGCGCCGGCATGGGAGGAGCCCCGGCTCGTGCCCTCGCCCAGCAGGTCGAGGAACGCGCCGAGCGGAAGGGTGGGGACGAGGCTGCCGGCCAGCACCGTCATGTCGAACTCCACCCGGTAGCGGATCTCGACGTCGGCCACCGTCTCCGCCAGGAGCAGTGAGTCGAGGCCGAGTTGTTCCAGTGTGGCCGTCTCGTGAAGCGATGCCGTGTCGAGCCGCAGCCGAGCGGCCAAGCGCTGCTTGAGGTCCTCCCGGTCCGGGACCTGACGGCTTTCCCGGCTCAGTGCCGGCGTTGTTTCCACGGGTGTCCTCTTCTTCTGCGTCATCTGCGCTGCTTCTGCTTCGCCGGCCCGGTTCGCTCCGTCCGCTGCGGCTACTTCGGCTGCCGGGGTGCGGCCGGCCCGGCCGGGTGTGCCGGCCGCACCCCGGGAGGGAACTCCCCGGCCGTGGCGGCGGCGCCCAGGCTGAGCCGTCGTACCTTGCCGCTGGCCGTCCGCGGCAGCGCGCCCCGCCTGGCGATGTAGACCTCGCTCACCGGCATGCGGAACTCCCGCAGGACGGCGAGCCTGGCGCTGTGCACGAGCGCCGCCTCGTCCACCGCGCCGGTGGCCGCCCTTCGGGCGTCCGCGAGTTCGAGGAACAGCACGAGGTCTTCGGTCGCCGCGGCATCCCGCGTCACCGCGACCGCGGCGACCGCTCCCAGGGCCGCCGGCGAGGCGTCGAGGACCGTCTGCTCGATGTCCGTGGGGGCCAGCAGGCGTCCCGCGTATTTCACGGCCTCCTTGGAACGCCCGATCACGAAGAGCTCACCGCCGGCCAGCGCGCCCAGGTCCCCGGTCGCGACGAGGCCGTCGTCGCCTGCTGCGGGACGCCGGACGCCGTCGGGGCCGATCGTCCAGCGGGCCGCGGCCCCGCCACCGATCCGGATCTCGCCGACGCGCCCTTCGGGCAGTTCTTCGCCGTCCGCGGCGACGATGCGGACCTCGGTGCCGGGCAACGGGGCACCATGGCCGATGAGTTCACGCACCCCGCCACCGCCGTCGCCGTCGCCGTCGGACGGTGTGGCCGAGGTTCGTGGCCGAGGCAGCGTGACAAGCCGTCCTCGCTCCAGTTCGGCCGTGTCGAAGCGGCGCACGACCGAGCCGACCAGCGGTGCCCGGCAGGCGACCGCGACACAGTTCTCCGCCAGCCCGTAGGCGGGCAGCAGCACATGGCGGCGCATCCCCGCCGCGGCGAACGTCTCCTCGAACCGTTCGCACAGCCGGGGAGCGACCCGCTCGGCGCCGATGACGGCGACGTGCAGCGCGGACAGGTCGACCTCGGCCAGCCGGGCGGGCGCACGCTCTGCGGCGCGGGCGGCCATGTCATAGGCGAAGGGAGGCGCGGTGGTATGCGTGGCACGGAACTCGCCCAGCTGCTCGATCCAGCGCAGCGGGTCGCGTACGAACGCACCCGGCGCCAGCGCCCGGAAGGCGAAGCCCGCGTACAGGCAGGCCCAGAAACTGCCGATCAGGCCCATGTCGTGGGAGAACGGCAGCCACGACATCCCTCGCCCGGCTGCCACCAGTCCGATGCGGTCGGTGATGGCGCGCAAGTTCACGGCCAGGTTGTGGTGGGTGAGAACGATGCCCCTGGGTGCGGCGAGACTGCCCGAACTGAACTGGACCACGGCGACGTCGTCCGGGTCGGGGACGGGCGCGGGCAGTTCGCCCGGGACGGTCCGCTCCGGTACCTCGGCCAGCGACAGATGCGTCACCGTCAGCGCGGCGGCGGCAGTGTCCTGCGGCCCGAGCATCGGTGCGCCCTGCGACACGTACCAGCGTGCTCCGCCGGCCCGCAGCGCGGCCAGGGCCCGCAGCCGTTCCTGGGTACGGGCGCCGAAGCCCCGCGGTACGCCGGTCGGCACCAGGACGGCTCCGCAGAGCGGGATGGCCAGGGACGCCACCATCGCGACCGTGGTGCTGTCCATCTCCAGTGCGACGGCGTCGCCCCGCTTCACCCCGCGCCCGGTGAACCACGCCGCGCGTTCCACGACGCGCGCCCAGAACTCGGGATACGTCAACTCCGTGTCCCCGGCCGCCCCCACCGTGCCCGGCACCCGTGAGGAAGCGTGTGTGCGAAGCACTTCGGTCAACGTCGCGCACGGTCGCGCCGGCTCGCCGTCGTACGCCACCGGCTGTTCCTCCTCCGACTCGCCTTCATGGCCTGCTCCTCTCCAACGGGCGAAGGCACTGAGAGTAACGGCCGGAACTCTCTGTGTACTTGTGGTGGTACGGTCCTGCTCCCGCGACGTCCCCCCACGAAGGCAGGCATGGTGCGCACCCCGACCTCCCCCGCAGCGAGGCAGCCCTCCGCCCGGGCCCGTGCGCGCGGACCCCTACGGTGAGGCCGGACGGCCCCGACGACCTGTCCGGGCGGCGTTTCCTGGTCACCGGTGCCACCGGTTTCGTCGGCCGGCGCCTGTGCGCCCGGCTCGCCGCACGGAAGGCCGACGTCACGGCCCTGGTGCGGGAAACGTCCGTCCGGGCCGGTCTGCCCTCCGGCGCGCGGCTGGTCGTGGGCGATCTGACCAGCGCGGCGGATGCCGGGGCGGTGCGTGAGGCGGCCGCCGGCGCGGACTGCGTGTTCCATCTCGCCGCGGTGGTCAAAGCACGTTCGGCCGAGGGCTACTGGCGCTGCAACGCCGAGGGCTCCGGGCGGCTCGCCGAGATCCTGGCCGCGCTGGCGTCCCCGCCGCGGCTGGTGGTGTGCTCCTCGCTGGCCGCCGCCGGTCCCGCCCGGCCGGGCAGGCCGAGAACCGAGGACGAACCGCCCGCCCCGGTCTCCCACTACGGGCGCAGCAAGCTGGCCGGGGAGCTCGCCGTGCGGGAACGGGCCGGCGTGCTGCCGGTGATCGCGATCCGGCCGCCCATCGTGTACGGGCCCGGCGATCCGGCGTTCCTGCCGTCGCTGGTGCCGATGATCCGCAGCGGGCTCGTCGTCAAGAGCGGCTTCGGGCCGAGGCACTACTCCGTCATCCACGTCGACGACCTGTGCACGGCCCTGCTCGCCGCCGCGACACGGGGCACCAGGATGCGTCCCGGTGTTGCGGACTCGGGTGTCTACACGGTCTCGGACGGCACGGAACACACGTGGCAGGGGATCTGCCGGGCAGTGGCCGAGGCGCTGGGCCGCCGTCCTCCGCTGGTGCTGCCCGTGCCGCACGCCATGACGCGAGGGGTCGCCGAGTGCGCCGAGGCGCTGGGGCGGCTGGGTGGCTTCGTCCCGCCCCTCAACCGGGACAAGAGCCGCGAGCTGCGCTGCGCGGCATGGACGTGCTCGGCCGAACGGGCGCGCAGGGACCTCGGGTTCGTCCCGTCGATCGCCCTGGCCGAGGGGATCGCGGCCACCCTCAGGGCGTGACCGGCCGGCGGCGGACATGGTGACGGACCAAAGCGCGGAAGCGGTCAGCAGGCGGCCAGGGAAAGGGCGGTGCGGTGCGCCGCGAGGGCTGCCACGGTCAGCGGGTGGAACACCGCGCTCATGCCAGGAGAGCTCGCAGGACGGCCTTGTCGAAAGGCTGGTTGCGAAAACCGCGTGGACTCCACGCCGTGTGGACTGCGGCCCCTTGTTCCCGCCGCCGATTGGGCCGTCCCAAGCCGAGTACAGCGGCTGGTCGTGGGGAACGATCAAGGCTTCGAACGGGCACCACCGCTCGCCTACCGCAAGGATCGCCGATGCTTCCTGAGGTCCGCCCTCACGTGTCCGCCCCGCTCACCGACCAGTTGGAACACCAACTGGGCCTGGCATCAGGCCTCGAAGCCGGTCCTCTCGATGTGGAGCGCGTCGCCGGGATCGCGGTCGTCGCAGCCGCCCACTCCGGCGGCTACGCGGCCATCGGCCATCTCCTCGGGCTGCTGGCCGCGCTCCCTGCCCCCACCGCGGCAGGCGAACGCTTCTGGTCGGACCTGTGGAGGTCCTCGGGCACTGCCTACCTGCTGCCGGCCAACATCAGGGCCGAGGTGCTGCGGGCCCTGGCAGGCGAAGGCACCCCCCTGGCCCGGCAGATCCTCTCGGCTGTCGATGAGATGACCCCGCCCCAACGCGTCGCGGCCGGTGAGGTGATCGGTCAGGCGCTCGTCGAGTCCGACCGTCTTCCCGATCTCAAGACACAGGTCATCGGAGAACTGTGGCTCCGCGATCTCGAACTCACCGCCTGGCGCGTCCTGCACGCCGACCGCAGGTCGGACGACCCTGCTGGGCGGAGAGCCTTTTTCGAAGCCTGGACGAGCGTCTGAACGTCTGCCCCCGCCCCGGGGGACATGCGGCGCCCAGCCGCCCCGCGGCACGCAGCCTCGGGAGGCGCGCAGCATGCTCCGGGCGCCGGTCACCGACGGCCTGCGCCTCCCGCCATGACCGCAGCGTCGTCGCTTCCGGCGCAACGGCATGCGTGCTGCGTGCTGCGTCCTGCGTCCTGCGTCCTGCGTCCTGCGTCCTGCGGGCGAACGACCCGGGCCGAGGCCGACCGGGTTCAGGAACCACGAGGAGCGGGGTCCCGCGTCCGGCTGACAGCGTCGGCCGTATGGCCTACGCGTGCTGCCGGACGCGGTGAGCCCCGACCTCTCGGGCGGGCCGGTGGGTCAGGCCAGGCTGATGTTCTCGGCCTGGGGACCCTTCTGGCCCTGGGTGACGTCGAACGTCACCAGCTGGCCCTCCTGGAGCTCACGGAAGCCCGAGGAGTTGATCGCCGAGTAGTGGGCGAAGACGTCCGGGCCGCCGCCGTCCTGGGCGATGAAGCCGAAGCCCTTCTCCGCGTTGAACCACTTCACAGTTCCCGTTGCCATGTCTGATGCCTTCCGGTCGATTACGCCTCCCACTCCATGTGGCAGGCGGAGGTGATCGCCCTGGTTCCTGCGGCACAGCACAGCAGAACGCCCACGCCGAAGACGTGGGCGAAGGGAAACTTCCGAACCATGACAGCTGACGCAGACGCTACACGCTCCACACACGCTGTCACCAGAGGCAACGGCCACGTGCCGCCTCAGGCCGCGGGCGTTCCGAACGCCTCGGCGGTGCGGCGGTGTTCGGCGTTGCGCTGGCGGGCCTCTTCGAGCTGGTCCTCGAGGACGACGATGCGGCAGGCGGCTTCGACGGGGATGCCGTCGTCGACGAGTTCACGCGCGCGGGCGGCGATGCGCAGCTGGTAGCGGGAGTAGCGGCGGTGCCCGCCCGCGGAACGCAGCGGGGTGATGAGGCGGGCCTCGCCGATGGCCCGCAGGAAGCCCTGCGTGGTGCCGAGCATCTCGGCGGCGCGGCCCATGGTGTAGGCGGGGTAGTCGTCGTCATCGAGACGGCCGTAGGAATCGTCTGCTGTCATCGCACCTCTTTGCCGGAACACGTCGAGGGGCCCTGGTGCCGTACCGCCACCAGGGCCCCGAAGGAACTGCTACACCATCTGCCGGCCCCAGTCCTGCGCCGGCCTTCTGTTTCCGCGGACCCGGCCTGAACACTGCCGGAACTGCGGGGATCGCGGATGCGTGACCGGAGACCACCTCACTGTCGATGTCCTGCGGTACCCGGACCCACCACTCGTCCGGGCGATCCCGATGGCGCCAGACTCCTCCGTTCTTCCCTCTGGCCAAACACTTGCCAAACCGGTACTGCGAACTGCTGATACTGCGGTACTGCGAACTGCTGGTACTGCGTACTGCTGTGGCCTGGAACAGCGCCACTCTTCGGCAGCCAGCCCCGTCGCCCGTCCTGCATCTGCTCTGGCTTGGAACCCCACTGCCGAACCTCCCGGTACGCGCGCCCGCAGCCAGACGCCTTTACCGGGGAACCACTCGAAATCTCACTGCGGATACTGCGGCACTGCGGGTACTGCGGTACTGCTCATGGCGGCCCCTGATCACTGCGGGCCGCCCGGTCCGGCCGTCAGTCCCGTCACCGTCCTGCAACCGCTCTGGCTCCGGAACTCCACCGCCGCACCGTCCTGCGCACTGCAACTGCGTACTGCTGCCCGGCAGTTCATCTCTGCCGGGCCCTTCTTGATCTCGGCTACGAGAGAAACCATAACCGGCCCGCCACCCAATGTCTACTCCAGCCACCACAGATTTTCGTGACTCCAGCGGCGAGGTAGTCGTCCACGACCGCGGAGCCCTGCGACGACCCGGTCCGGCAGGCCCCGCAGGCAGCGCAGCCCCCGTTCGGCGCGGAGGGCCGGTGCCGTGCGCCGCCACGTCTCCTCGTCCGTCACCTCGCCGCGCCTGCGGGCATCCTTCAGCCGGAGTTCATCACCCACCGCGAGGGCGAGGACGCAGCCCCCGACGACCTGCCCCTCCTCCCCCGCACCGACGGCCGGCTCCACCTGCACTGCCTCGGCGAGGACCTCCGCGACCGCAAGGTGCGCGGCGCGCCGTGGGCACGCTGCTCCTTCGACCTCCTCGACGCATGCAGCCAGCCCGCCGGCCGCCCGCAGTGGAAACTGATGCACTCCTACCGGCAATTGATGTGCATGCAAGCCCTGCACTGCCAGATCTGCGGCAGGGACGCCTCGGTCAGCCCTTCGCGAAGGACGCCGAGTCGATCACCGCCGCATGCGGCTCCCGGCTCTCGCTGAGTCGAAGGCAAAGCGGTCTGGCGTGAGTTCATACTTCCCGCCTGAGAACGCAGGGCGACCGGCAATGCCAGGGCGGGAAGCCGTGGGCTCGCGTTGTTCTCACTCAACCGGCGTCCACCAGTGGTGCCGGGCCCGCGACCACGAAGCCGGCCCGGCTCAGCCAATTCCCCGAACTCCTAATCCGAATGGCGGAGCTGAGGAGGGCGCGCAAGACTGGTCTGGGGGTACCTGCGGAGACAAGGACAGGCCATGTCTTTCGGACTTCAAGGAACTCTGGGACATTCATTGCGGTTACTGGCCGTCGGCGTCCTGATCAGCACAGGTGTAGCGGGCCTTGCCCCGTCGCCTGCACATGCGATAACCGGTGGCAACGCGGTCACCGACGATTCCTTCAATGCCGTCGCCAAGGTCTCGTACGTCGGGGGAACCTTCTGCACCGGAACCCTCATCAGAAACAACTGGGTGCTCACCGCAGCGCATTGTGTGGGCGGTGTCACCAATCCTGGTGACATGACCGTGCGTGTCGGCACCAACCTCAAGGACACCGGCGGGCAGGTCAGGAAGGCCAGTGCGCTCTACTCGTATCCCGGGTACAGCGGCGGGCACAACGACATAGCCCTTCTGGAACTGCAATCCCCGGTGAACGGCATCACGCCGATCAGTTTGGCCGATCCCGGCCAGAGCCACCGATGGGACGGCCGGCAGGGCGGTCCCTTCACGCAGTACGACGACGGCATCATTGCGGGGTGGGGCCAGAACGGCGCCGGGCAGCTTCCCGACCGGCTGCAGTTCAAGGGCGTGTCCATCATGCCGGCCGGGCCCGACGGTGTGGGGCTGAAATCGATCCCGACCAGCGGCGGTCCCTGCCCGGGCGACAGCGGAGGCCCTCTGATGGTCAGCATCAGCGGTGAGCTCTTCCAAGTAGGCGTCATGAAAGGCCAGAACTGCTCCACCGGCGCGAACTACAGCGAAGTGGGCGCCGGCCCTCTGCAGACCTGGATCCTGAGCCACCTCTGACAGGTGCACACTGCGGCCTGGCGCGGCACCGGTGCCCGGTCGGGCGTGCCGTCGGGCGTCCTGGCGGGCGCCGCCGGAGATACCGGCGGCAGCTTCCACGGCCGCCAGGTGAGGATGACGGTGCGCTGTGTGTCGTCTTCCGAGCCGAGAGCACCCTGCAGGATTTCGCGGACTTCGGTCGGGTGGCTCGCTCAGGCCGCGCGGGAGACGGCGGGCCTGGGATGCAGGTGTCGTACGGCCTGCCGTCGGGCTGACGTCGCCGACAGGACCAGGTAGCGGATCTTGCTCGCGTCCAGGCCCATGACGGCGGCGGCGCCGGCGCTGGTGTAGCCGAGCCTGCAGTGCAGGACCAGTGCGTCGTACTGGTGC
Source organism: Streptomyces rishiriensis (assembly GCF_030815485.1). Classification (NCBI taxonomy): domain Bacteria; kingdom Bacillati; phylum Actinomycetota; class Actinomycetes; order Kitasatosporales; family Streptomycetaceae; genus Streptomyces; species Streptomyces rishiriensis. Next base: position 45,271 of record NZ_JAUSWV010000003.1, read on the forward strand.
GGGGAACAGGTTTGCAGAGCGGGCAGGGCAGGGGCGGTGAGCTGGACCCGGGTGCGCAGATGTGTCCAGGCCCTGGCTTGGGGGTTGGGGCTGCCGACGATGTCGAGCCAGCCGACGGCGAGTTCGCCGAGCAGGCCGCGGACCAGGCGGTGGGCCTGTACGTGCGGCAGGTGGGCGCGGGCGTAGTCGAGGTAGCTGTCGCGGTTGAGGGCGCAGAACGCCTCGAAGGCGGGAGGAAGTGCTGCAGTGAGGTCGGCCGGCTCGCGCGGCTGGCTTTTGCTGGTGCGAGACCGCGGGAGGCGTGCTGCGTCGGCGCGGGCAGGGGCGGTGGGGCGAGATGGGGTGGAGGTGGTCATCCGGTCACCTTGGTCGCGAAGTCGGCTGTGCAGGGCAGCGGGCCGGCCAGGGCGGCGCGTGCGGCATTCCACAGGGGCCGCAGCGGCTGGGCTTCAGCGTTCAGAGCGTGGGCGAGTTCTTCGACGTCCTCCCAGGCCGGTAGGGCTGTGCCGTTGAACATGCCGGTGATGGCGTGCGCGGTCAGGCGTGTGCTCGCTTTGATCTGGTCGGCGCGGGGGCGGGCGGCGGCAAGGTGCAGTCCGCGCAGGGCCGCGGGCAGACTCTGACACTGAGCGGGCGTCTGTCCGCGGGCGGCTATCCACAGCGGCTGGATCTCTGCCGGGTCTCCGCCGCAGGCGAGGGTGAGCCGGCGTGCGATCTTCCAGGAGGGGCAGCGTTCGCCGCTGAGGACGCGCGAGACGTAGGAGGCGGACACCTCTATGTCGTCGGCGAGTTCACGACGGGACTTGCCGCTCAGGTGCTGCAACTGGGACAGAGCACGAGTGAGTACGGCAGCCGGGCTGTGGGCGTGCCGGTCGGGGGCTCTGGCCCGGGACGTCGTCACCTCTCCTCCGCCATCGGCCGTACGGCGGTGGGCAGGCAACCGCGCGGCAGACACTGCCTGCGGTGCCGACGTGGCCGCAGGGGCGGCCTGACGCGGCAGACGCACCCTCGTTCGGGTGCGCAGCGGGCGGCTTTCCTTACGGCGGCGCACGGCTTCGGCCGAGTATTTGCGGGTGAGCTGCTCGGAGGGCAGCCCCAGGCACTGAGCGATGTCGGCATTCTTCTGCCGGTCGTCGCGGGCCTGCTGGATCAGTGCGGCCTTGAGGTCCTCGAGATCGCCCTCTGCCACACGCATGAGGCTCAGCGCTGCCAGGGGCTGCCTGGTGTGGGCCAGCTGCAGCAGCTGAGTGACCACCCGGGCCAGTTCGTCGGCGACCTGGCCGGCAAATGCCTGGTGGGCGAGGGCGTCGGGGGTGAGGGACTTCTCACGGGCCTTGCGGTAGGCACGGCCGCAGGTGTCGCTGCAGTAATTGCGCGGCCGCCCGGAGCCGGGGCTGCGGCCGATCGGCTTGCCGCACTCCGGGTTGGGGCAGTAGGCGGGGCCTAGGTCTTTCGGCGTCATGGCAGGGGCATCCCTTCCGCGAAGTGCTACCGGGAACAGGCACGGGTGCGGAAATGGAGAGATTCGACAGATCCCGACACGGCGTGGCGCCTGCTGTGTGGGCCAGGGCAGGTGAATTCTCCGTGCACCGGGTGGCTGCCGTCCGGCCGGCTTTCCCTGCCGGACGGCAGCCACCTGTTCGTCAGGCGGTGCGAATCCGCCGGTAGCGCAGGTGCGAACGACGTGTTGCGGCCAGCAGCATGCAGACCGCCGTTGCGGCGAGGTCGTACGCCTCGGGCCGCAGGACCAGCACGATGCCAAGGACGGGGGCCGCAATGAACGCCCCTACCTGCATGGTGACTTCCCTGTCACGCAGATCGCGAGTTTCAACCGCGGCCTGTTGCGGGATGTTACGGTCGAACCGCTTCGGCCGAGCCGGATCCGGCGACCGGTCGAAGATGGAGGTTCGGTCAGGGGGCATGTCAACTCCTTGATCGAAGAGGAGAGTTGAGTTGAGCCCCGGTCTGGTATCCCGCCGTGCCGGGGCTCACTCGCGCGTTGAGGGGAACTTACCTGCCCACTCAAACGAACGCATAGCGCTACCGTACGTAAATGACATCGCTGCGGTATCCGACACGCCTGCACGTGCAAAGCGGTCAGCATCGAACACCGCACAATCAAAATCGGTCCCCACAGCTCTTCGAACAGCTCAACTCGCCCGCAAGAAGCAGCATCTCCCGCATCCCACGCCACCATCACCCACCCCATGAGCAACCACCGTCACCACACCCGTCCTTGGGCGTGCACGGCGGTGGACGAACGGGAGCGCCGCAGGGACGGCGGTGCGCCTTCCCGGGCAGTTACCGTCGCCCACGCCCAGCGCGATCGCCGAGGCCGGCTGGAGTCCTGCGACTGGTGTGTGAGTCGGGGTGATCATCACGCGAGGGTCGGGACGGCTTCCCGCTATCGCGGTGCGATGGCTTTGAGTCAGTCCTCGACGGCGACGACGTCTGCCCACTGCGGGAACAGCTTCTCGGTGAGCATCGTGTGCACCTCGGGGTCGGTGTCGAGGCAGGCATCCGCCAGGACGGTGAGGCCGAAGTCCAGGTCGATGGCGTGCCACAGGGTGGACAGCACTACAGCGCTGGTGGCGATGCCGGTGAGAACCAGGCTGTCGATGTCGCGAGCCCTCAGTACCAGGTCGAGGTCGCTGCCCGAGAACGCGCTCCCCCGCCTCTTGGTGACCACGACGTCGCCCTGCTGGGGCGCGACGTCGTCATGGATCGCGGTGCCGGGGGCGCCCTCGGTGAACAGGCCGGCCCGCACGGCGTTGGTCATCACCTTGTTGCGAGGGCTGACTTGCGGATCGCCCGGCCGCAGTCCCATCACCACGTAGATCACGGGGATGCCGGCCGCCCGGGCGCCGTCGATCGCCCTGCGCAAGCGCGGCAGGTACCCGGAACCGTCGTCGGCGATGGCCACGACGTCCCGTTGGACGTCCATCACCAGAAGTGCGCTGTTCGCCATGCCTGCCGTCCCCTTCTCGGCCGGGAAACAAGAGCAAGTCTTGCGGATCAGCCGAGCCGCGGTGGAGGTTTCGGAGATCGTCATCAGCTCCGTGCCGCAGTGCGCCCCTGACCGGGGTCGGTTCTGATTCTTCGGTCTCGTCAGGTCGAGGTGGTCGTTGCCGTCCATGATCAGGCAGCGTCGGCGGCCGGCGACAGACAGGGGTGCGGCCCCGGTCGGCTAGGACGCCGGCCGGGGCCGCGGACGAAGAGGTGTGGTCGTGGAGGGCGGTCGCCTACGCGGCGAAAGGCTCTGCGGGGCTTCAGCCGGACGATCGTCCCCGCAGGCAATAGGTGAGGCCCGGGGACACTGTCCCCTCCACGACCACACCCCTCACAACACGGTCCGCCGCGCCGGCATTCCCGCGCCGTCCACCGGCCGGCGGGCGGGCTCCCGTCCCGGCTCGGGGGAAACACGGAACGGGAGCCCTACCGCCATCTTGCCCGCTCCGGCGTACGGCCGCCTCACGCGCTGCGCGGTCTGCGCGCCGCCGTCTTCTTCGTGGCCTTCTTGGCGGCAGTCGTCTTCTGCGAGGCGGCCGTGGCCGTGGCCTTCTTGACCGGCGTCTTCCTGGCGGTCTTCTTCGCAGGCGCCTTCTTCTTCGGCTGCGCCAGCTCGTGGACGTCGGCCTCGGCCTCGCCCGTCTCGCCCGTCTCGCCCGTCTCGCCCGTCTCGCCGCGGGAGGCCTGCGCCTTGCGCACCGACTCCTGCAATGCGGCCATCAGGTCCAGGACCTGGCCCTGCTCCGTCGGCTCCGGCGCGTCCGGGAGCGGCTTGTCCTCCCGCTTGGCTTCGATGATCTTCGCGACGGCTTCGGTGTACGCGTCGCGGAAGTCCTCCCCCTCGAGGTTGTCGCGGGTCATGCTGTCCATCAGCGCCAGTGCGCCCTGGATCTCGTCCTCGGACAGCTCCACGGGCGGTGGCAGCAGTTCGGTGGGGTCGCGGACCTCGTCCGGCCAGTGCATCGCGTGCAGCACGATCGCCTCGCCGTGCACCCGCAGCAGCCCCAGCCGCTCACGGCCCGACCACGCGTACTTCGCCACCGCCACCTTCGCCGACCGCGTCAGCGCCTGCCGCAGCAGTTTGTAGGGCTTGGCCGCGACCTGCCCGTCCGGCGCCAGGTAGTAGCCCTCGCCGATCCGGATCGGGTCGATCGACTCCCACGGCACGAACGCGTCGATCTCGATCGCCTTGGCCGTCGGCAGCGGCAGGTTGCTCAGATCCTCGTCGCTGATCGGGATCACCTGGGTCTTGGAGTACTCATACCCCTTGCCGATCTCCGCCTGGCTGACCTCGCGGTCCTCCAGCTCGCACACCTTCCTCGTGCGGATCCTGCCCAGGTCCTCGAGGTGGTACCGGTGAAACCGGATCGAGTGGTCCTCCCGCGCAGACTGCACATGGATCGGCACCGTGACCAGCCCGAACGAGATGGCGCCGGACCAGATGGATCGGGGCATGACCAACCTCCGCGGTAACCCCGAGCAGCAACAGCCTAGAAGCGACCCCGCCGTCCCGCATGTGTGCAGTCATCACGCAAACACACCAGAGGTGGGCTGACCGGTCCTGCGCTCACCGACTCGGGCGGTGTGCGAGCGCCTCGAAGGCTCGGGCCCTGGGGGGCGCCGACGGCATTACCCCTCCTGACCATCCCCGATCACTACGCCATCGCGCTGCGCGACTTCGGTCTCCTCCTCGCCGCCGTCGCACTCGCCCGCCTCGCCGGGCGCTACCACGGCAAGCGGCAGCACTGACCAGGCGCGACATGGCGCGACGCCTGCTGGACGACCCGGTGGGCGGAACGTCTCGGCGGGCGGGCCCCAGGGGCCGCCCGCCGCTGCTGCTGCTGCTGCTGCGGTACGGCAGCAGGCCGTTGTCACATGCATCGGTCCGGTCGGGGTAGACGGAGGGATTCGTGTCATGACGAAGGAGGGACATGGACGACGACGCCGACCCCGGCAGGGAAGGCATTCCCGCGCCCGGGCATCAGGCCCCATCCGGCGCCCTGCTCGACCAGGCGCTGGAAAGCCTGCAGGCGTCCGCCGTCGCGGTCGATGACGACGGCCTCATCGTCGCGGCCAACAGCGCGGCCCAGAACCTGCTGGGCCGCAAGGCCCCGGAACTCGTCGGGCGGGATTTCCACGACCTGCTGCACCGCGACAGGCACGGGCACGCGATGCCGCGCACTCGCTGCCGGATGAGGAAGGCGCTGCTCACGCGGCAGACCATGCACGGCGACGCCGAGTGGTTCGCCTGCGGCAACGGCACTTTCGTCCAGCTGTCCTGGCTGGTCACGCCCTGCGCACTCGGCCCGGGGGTGACAGGTGCGCTGACGATGCTGCACGGACCGGGGCAGGAGGACGTGCACCCCGGCGACGACCGGCACTCCGCCCCGCTGACGGAGCTGGACCGCCTGGCCCTGCTGGCGGAGACGACCACACAGCTCACCTCCACTCTGGACGCGGAGGAGGCGCTGCACCGGCTGGCGGCCCTGACCGTGCCACGCCTGGCGGACTGGGCAGTGTTCGACCTCCTCACCGAACGGGACGAAGTACGACGCGTTCTGGTGGCAGAGCACAAGGACGGCATTCTGATCGAGCGCGACGACCTGCAGGGCCCGATGCCTCCCGTGCCGTCGGAGTCGCCGATGCCCCTGTCGCGGGCCCTGCGTGGCGCCGCCTCCTCCCTCGTCGGTCCCGCCACCTACCAGGGGCCGCCCGATTCAGGCATCGCGGTCGAGCAGCAGCGTTTGTTCACCGAGACGGGAATGCACTCCGCTGCCATCGCTCCCATTCGCGGTCTGCGCGACGTACTGGGCGCCCTGACCCTGGGCCGCGCACAGCGACATGACGCCTTCACCCCTGCCGACCTGCCGCTGCTGGAGGACCTCACCCGCCGGGCAGGCCTGGCGCTGGACAACGCGCGCCTGTACCAGCGCCAGCGCAAAGTCGCCGAAACCATGCAGCGCCACCTGCTGCCGCAGCTCCCCGTCCTGCCCGGGCTGGAGATGACCGCACGCTACGTGCCCGCTCCGGACGCCTCCTCCGTGGGCGGTGACTGGTACGACGCCTTCGCCCTGGCCGACCATGCCCACGCACTGGCCATCGGCGATGTCGTCGGGCACGACCTCGACGCCGCAGCCGGTATGGCGCAGGTCCGCAACATGCTCCGCGCCTTCGCCTGGTCCCACCCGGAGGCCGCCCCGAGCAGCGTCGTCACCCGGCTCGACGAGGCCGTGATGCACATAGCCGAGGTCCCCATGGCGACCATGATCCTCGCCAGGCTCACCCTGGCCCAGGACACCCTGTGGCACCTGCACTGGACGAACGCCGGCCACCCGCCACCACTGCTCGTCACCCACGACGGCCAGGCCCGCTACCTCGACGAAGCTCACGGCATACTCCTGGGGACCGGGGTCAGCAGACACCGTCCCGACGCCGTCACCGTCCTGCCGCCCCGGGCCACGCTCCTGCTCTACACCGACGGACTGGTCGAATCCCCGCGCCGCTCCATCGACCACGGTCTGGACCGGCTGCGCCGGCACGCAGCCTCCCTCGCGCACCGGCCCCTGGACTCCTTCTGCGACTCCCTGCTGGACCAGGTCCGCCCCGGCGACAACGACGACGACGTCGCCATGCTCGCGCTGCGCACGCCCTCCGCCACCCAGCAGCAGTGACGGTGAGCGCCCGGACGGGCCGGCGTTCGCCGGGCGGGCACGCCGAGCAGGCGACACGCCTTCGGAGCCGGTCGTGCCCCGCGGCTTCGCCGTCTCCTGTTCACGAGGCGCACCGGAAGACGGCGGCCGGGCCGATGACGCCGGCGCCGAACCTGTCGCGGACGCGGTCGATGGCCGCTTCGGCCACCAACCGGGCCTCCCGGGCGTCATCGAGGCTGATCTGCCGGGCGACCCGGCCGGCGTCGACCAGGTCCTCCCCCTTCAGTGCCAGCGCGGTCAGGCGGCCACGCTGCAGACCGGCGGCGTCCATCAGCCGGTAGGCGAGGACGCGCAGGTCGTCGTCGTGCGCGGACGGCTCGGGAAGGCGGCGGGTCCTCTCCCACGAGGCGCCGCCGGCGAACTTCAGGACCAGCGTCAGGCCACGGGCGGCCTGGCCACGCCCGCGCAGCAGGTGTCCGAGCCGCACGACCAGGTGAAGCAGGGCGCTGCGGACGTCGGCGCCGTCCAGGGCGTGGCGGGAGAAGGAGCAGCGCACGGTCGCGGCGGCGGGAAGCCCGCGGGGGGTGACGGGGCGCGGGTCGATGCCGCGGGCGCGGTCGGCGGCGGTGCGGCCGGCGCGGCCGCCCAGCAGGCGCTGCACCGTCTCGGCGGGGACGGCGGCGAGCAGGGCGACGGTGTGGATGCCGTAGTCGTGCAGCGCTGCCGCCTGGCGGGGGCCGATGCCGTGCAGGGCGTCGACCGGCAGCGGGCCGAGCCAGTCGGTGACCTGGTCGGGGGCGACGGCGAGGACGCCACCGGGGGCGCCGATCCGGGCGCAGGCGGTCGCCGCGACCGTGATGGACGGCCCGATACCGACCCGGATGTCGACACCGAGACGGGACAGGGTGCGCACCCGCAGCATCTCCCCCAGCCGGCGGGCATCGGCGCCGTGATAGCGCAGGGCGCCCTTCAGCTCCGCCAGGGCCGCGGCCGGCGGCAGGGCCTGCACGACCGGGGAGAGCTCCGCCATTTCCTCCAGAACCTGCCGGTACGTCTCCTGCGGCAGCCGGTCCGGGCAGCGCACCTGCATCACCGTGCTCCGACCCGCCGGCGTCTGTGCGGTCATGACACCCACCTCCCCCATCCATGTTATCGAACAAAAAATCGAACACGCGAGGCCCGAGCGCTGATCGCGGGCATAGAATCAAAAATATGTTCGATGACCTGCCGCCCGACCTGGAGCGCCTGCACACCCTGCGGGTGTGGCACGCCATGTGGCTGGCCCGCATCGACGCCAGGATCGCGGCCGTGCGGCAGCGGCAGGCCGAGACCGAACGGGGCCGGGCGCGCAGGCCGCGGGCGCCGGAGTGGACCGTCGAGCTCGGCATCGGCGCCGGCCGGCCGCCGGTCCAGGTCCATGCCGGCGACTGCTTCTCGGCGGGCAAGCGCCGTCGCGCCGTCGGCCGCGACGAAGCCCGCCGTCTCCTGGCCGACGGTCTGCGCGCCTGCACGCACTGCCGGCCCGACACCCGACTGAACGTCACCGACTTATCCGACGGCCCCGCCCCTCCCCCGCATCCCCGCCGTTCGGACGGACACCGCCGGTACAGCCCGCTCCCGCGCCCCGGTCCCGGAACCCGGCCCCTTCGCCCTCGGCTGCCCGGGCGGCCGGGTTGCGCCTACTGCGGTGCCGGCAGGCGCAGCCGCTCGGTTACGACAGCACGGTCAAGGCGTCGGGCCTCGTGCAGCAGCCTGCGCCGCGAACGTTCAGTGGCGGTCCCGGGCGGTCATTGTGTCGTCGGGGTCCTGGGCGGCGTACACCGCGAGGAAGGCGGTGAGGGCGTGCACTGTGCCGCCGGCCGGGCCGAGGACGGTGAGCGGGACGCTGTGGCGCAGGCCGGCCGACAGCCTGCGGTGTGTGCGCAGCGCGGCGGCGGCCAGGGGGCCGTGCTGCGGGCGGTGCGTGAGGTCCGGACCGGCGCCTGCCATGGAGCGGGCCTCGGTCCGGGCCCGGGAGGTGATCTCGGCTGTCCGTGCGTGGGTCGTGGGGGTCGCCATGGCGGCACTCCTCGGCTGGTCGGGGCGCGCGATCGGACACGACTGGGGAAGGGGCGTGGGGCGTTGGTGCGGCTGAGGGGGCGGGCTAGCGCGGCTGGGGGATCATGAGCAGGCGCTGCGGGTGCAAGGTGGTGTGCGCCGCGGCGCGGACCCGGCTGCCCGGTGGGAGGGTCAGCCGCCATTCGCGGGCCACCGCGCCGAGCAGGATCTCCAGTTCCTTCCAGGCGAATGCCTCGCCGACGCATCCGCGGGCTCCGGCGCCGAAGGGGAGGTAGGAGGCGTCCTGCGCGTTCGGCCTGAGGGTGAGCCAGCGGTCCGGGTCCAAGCGGTGGGGGTCGCGGTAGCGGCCGGGGTCCCTGTGCAGCAGGTAGGAGCTGAACATCACGTGGGTGCCCGCGGGCAGGGCGTGTTCGCCGAGCGTGACCTCCGAGAGGGCCGTCCGGCAGGTGATCCATACGGGCGGGTAGAGCCGCAGTACCTCCATCAGGAAGCGCAGGGCGTAGCCGGGCGGGCCGTGGCCGTGGCCGGAGCGCCCGGCTGCGTCCGCGCCCTCTCCCCCGGCCGTGGTCCGGGCCAGGTCCTTGAGGACCTTCTCCTCGATCAGCGGGTCCTCGGCGAGCAGGTGCAGGGCCCAGGACATCACCGAGGCGGTGGTGACGGTGGCCGCGGTCAGCATCATGACGGCCTCGTCGCAGATCTGATCCGCGCTCAGGGCGGCGGCGCCGTCCGGTCCGGTGTCCGCCAGCAGCGCCGAGAGGTGATCGGCGGCCGCGGCCGGGGAGCCGAGGCGGCCGGCGACGCATGAGGCGAGCAGCGTACGGAAGGCGGTGAACGCCTTCGCGAGCCGCCGGGAGGGCTGCGGTGAGCGGGCCGCCCTTCCGTACAGCGGCTTTCTGATCATTTCCCAGGACAGGGCCGCGAGGTGTGCGCCGAGCACGTCGGACGTCTCGCGCGCCAGCGCGCCGAAGAGGGTGTTCAGCGCGATGGCGCTCGCCGCCCGGCACATCGCGGCCTGGACGTCGACCGGTTGCCCGGGGCGCCATGAGGCCGCCGTGTCCCGGGCGATCTCCTCCATCAGCGGGGCGTGGCCGGCGACCGCGGCGGTGCGCAGGTAGGGGTGCGCCAGTCGCCGGTAGTGCCGGTGCAGGGTGTCGTCCTGGGCGAGCAGCCCGGCCCGGCTGAGGATCCTCGCCTTCTGGAAGAGTTCGCCCTTGCCGTAGTGCTTGCCGTCCTTGACGAGGATGCGGCGCACCAGGGCCGCGTCCGTGACGAACTCGGCGCTCACGCCGTCCACCGAGACGGTGCGCAGCGGGTGGCCGCGCAGGAGACGCTCCATCCGGTGGAAGTGGAACTGCGCGGGGCGGCTCGCGCTACGCGGCGTCGGCGGCATGGTCGATCGACGGCATCAGGTCCAGCCGGCTGCGCGCCTGGAAGCGGTAGTACTGCTGGAGTTTGTAGTACTCCTCGCCCGAGGACGTCATGGCCGCGTAGACCATCTTGGGGTCGTCGCCGCCGTAGGCGACGCTGGTGAGGAAGTGTTCGATCTTCGGGCCGAGGCGGGCGGGCAGTGCCAGCGGGTCGCGGGTCTTCACGCTGAAGGCGATGCGTTCGATGTCCGCCGAGTTCCAGCTCAGGGTGGCGTAGAAGCCGAAGGACTTCTCGCAGAACCTCAGCATCTGCTCGCTGGGGTCGGGCATGCCGGTGGCGCGGTGCATCGCCAGGACCTCGTCGGGGCGGCGCAGGTGGTCGGGGAAGCCGGTGAAGTACAGGTTGACGGTGTTGTTGCGGTAGTCGATGGCGACGACGTCTATCTTGTCGGCCAGGCCGCGGTCGGCGAAGAAGGCGAAGTTCTCGGCGAGGCTCGGCGGCATCGAGGGCAGGTCGCGCAGTTCGGCGAGGCTCTGGCGGTGGCCGCCGGGGAAGTACACCCAGATCTTGCGGAAGCCGCCGACGATGCCGAAGTCGATGCCGTAGCTGTCGATGGGGCAGTGCTGCTGGATGTCGGCCAGCAGGGTCTCCGCGGGGCGGCCGCTCTGTGTGATGAAGCCGTGGTCGCGGGCGCGCAGGTAGGGGTCGATGTGCCGCGGGATGGTGAAGCGGCAGTCGAACTCTCCTTCGTGGCGGGCGTTGGTCGCCACCCGGAAGGCGATGATGGCCTGCGGGATGGCGTCCTCGAACGCCTCCAGGACGGGCCAGACCTTCTCGCGCGAGCAGGCCACGTCGATGAGTCCCGCCGATTCCTCGACCCCGGCGAAGAGGTCCGCCAGCTGCGTGGTTTCCGACATGCTTCCTCCAACTGCCGTACGGGGGCGGGTCACTTGTTCCGGTAGGCCACGCGCAGGGCCATGTTCGCCAGTTCGCCGCGCCACACCGCGTCGACGGGCGCGTCGGCGATGGCGGTGCGGCCCTGCTCGACGAGGGCGGCGATGTGCCGTTCGACGTCCTCGGGGACGCCGGTGTCCAGCAGGCGGCCGCGTATCTCGTCGGGGGTGTGTCCGGGCTCGGTGATGAGGTCGCGGATGCGGGCGTCGCGCTGCATCGCCCAGCCCAGCAGGAGGGTCATCTTGTGCTGGCTGAAGTCGAGTCCGGCCGTCTTGCCGGTCTGGGCGGAGTCGCCGAACGCGTCCAGCAGGTCGTCGCGGAGCTGGAAGGCCTCGCCGACCGCCTCGCCGTACTGGGCGAGGGCGGGGGCGAGGTCGGCGCGGCCGGCCGCGCTCGCGCCGACGACCAGGGGGCGGTGGATGGTGTAGCGGCCGGACTTGATCAGGGCGATCAGCCGGGACAGGTCGGGGTCGATGCTGAACTCGGCGGCCGCGGCGACGTCCATGTACTGGCCGATCATCACTTCGGAGCGCAGCCGGTGCCATTCGGCGAAGGCGCCGCGCGGGGCGGTGGACATCAGCTCGTCGGAGTAGACCAGGGCGAGGTCGCCGACGAGGAGGGCGACGCCCTCGCCGAACCGGCGGGACTCGCCCTGCCAGCCGCGGGTGCGGTGCAGCGTGGAGTGCAGGAGGTGGACGGCGGGCTTGCCGCGCCGGGTGCGGGAGTCGTCCAGGACGTCGTCGTGGACGAGGGCGGAGATGTGCAGCAGTTCCAGGGCGGCGGCCGCGTCGACGATGGCGGGGTCGTCGGGGTCGCCGCCCGCGGCGAGGTAGCCGGTGAGGCAGAAGGCCGGGCGGATGAGCTTGCCGCCGGCGGTGGCGAGGTCGGACAGCGCGTCGATGGCGACGACGGCGTGGTCGTGCACCTCGGCGTAGTGGGCGCGTTCGGCGGCGAGGAAGGAGCTCAGCCGGTCCTGGACGCGCTGGAGCAGGTCCTCGACGGTGCGCCGTGCGGAGGCAGCGGGCTCCTGGTCGGTGGCGGCCCGGCGGGTCACTGCAGTGGTCACGACACATCTCCTTGGACGGGGCTGGTGCGCTGGGGCGCAGACACGGCAGGCGGTGGTCTGCGTCAGCGTGCGCGGTGCGGCTGCAGCGCAGGTGGAGCCTGCTTGGAGCGGAACGCGAGCGGCGCGACAGGCAGCAGGTACCGGGGGCGGGTGAGGGCAAAGAAGGGCGGGCGGGGTGCTCCCGCGGTCGGGTTCGCCGGTGCCCTGCCGCGCCGCTCAGGGCGGGCTGCGCCGGCCGTGGCGTGGGGCGGGCCCGGTACGAAACGGCGCGGCCGGCGGTTCCCGGCCGGGCGCGGACCGCGGCACCGCCTGTGCGGTGGTCGTACGCGCCTCACACACCAAGTCACCGCCAAGCGGGGTGAGCGACGGTTGTGGTGCATGCCGCATACATAGGCTGACCCTTGGAGGAGCTCATGCCAGGACCCGCTGGATTGGATAAGGTCTATTCGGCGGTTGAGGAAACGGCCCGGCTGCTGGGTGTGCCTTGTTCTCCCGACCAGGTGTCCCCGGCGCTGAATGTGTTCGGGGACGAACTGCCCGATTCCCACATCGTTTTCAGCATGGCGGCCGGTGAACGTCACCGCGGGGAAGTCGACTTCGACTTCTCGCTGTCTCCCGACGGCGCCGACCCGTATGCCACCGCGCTGGCGAACGGTCTCATCGAGGGGACGGACCATCCCGTCGGCTCGCTGCTGGCGGAGATCCAGGCGCGCTGCGCCATCGCGAGTTACGGCGTCGAGTACGGCATCGTCGGCGGCTTCAAGAAGTCCTATGCGTTCTTCCCGCTCGACGACTTCCCGCCGCTGGCGAAGTTCGCCGGCATTCCGTCCATGCCGCCCGGTCTTGCCGAGCATGTGGGCATGCTGACGCGTCTCGGCCTGGACGACACGGTGTCGACCATCGGCATCAACTACCCCAAGCGCACGCTGAACGTGTACTTCGCCGTGACGGCGGTGGAGACGGAGACCAAGCTCGCGCTGCTGCGCGCGTTCGGGTTCCCGGAGCCGGACGCACGCGTCACGGAGTTCATCAAGCGGTCGTTCTCCGTGTACCCCACGTTCAACTGGGACTCCTCGGCGGTCGAGCGCATCTGCTTCTCCGTGAAGACGCAGAACCCGGGGGAGCTCCCCGCTCCCTTCCACCCGGAGATCGAGGAGTTCGCGAGCGGCGTGCCCCACGCGTACGAAGGCGGTCGTGAGTTCGTTTCCGCCGTCGCGCTGGCACCGTCCGGCGAGGCGTACTACAAGCTCGCCGCCTACTACCAGAAGGCGCGCGGGGCCTCGAACGCCGCTTTCGCGGCCGACCGGGACGACAGCGCGTCCTAGCCGGTCGCGGCGGCCGGGCCCGGCGGGGTCACCGCCGCCGCGCAGGCGGCCGGGGCCCCGCGCGCCCCGGGCAGCAGTGATCAGGTTCCGAGTCGGCCCATCAAGTGGATATCAAGCGCAGGCCGAGCAGGGTGAGCGACCGTATGGGCGCCTGTCCGGCCGGCCACGCCCGGCTCGTGGCCGCCGTCGCATATCTGGAGGAAAGAGGAAGCATGACTGAAGTCGTTGAGGTAGAAGGCGCGGCCGCCCTGGCCGCGTACGGGCGCGCCATCGCGCAGGCCGGGGCGGCTGCGCTCTCCGGGCCGCGTGAGGAGTTGGGCGAGCGCCTCGTCGGTACGCTCCTGAAGACCTTCGAGGACCCCGAGACAGGGCCGCAGGTCCTCGAGGCCTTCCGGGTCGCCGTCAGCAGCGATGCGGGAGCGGCACAGATGCGTCAGTGGATGTCGTCCGAGCTCCCGCGCCTGGGCGGGGAGGCGCTCGGGAAGTCGGTGACGGACCTGAGCGAGGCGACGACGGCACTGATCCAGGTGCCGCCGCTGCACGCCAACGCGGCGGCGGCGCAGGTCTGGGGTCTGATCATCCTGCGGTACATCCTGAAGATAGAGCCGGTCGCGTCGGCATCGCACGAGGAGCTCCTGAGCCTCTTCGGCCCCACGATCCAGCGCTACTACACACCTGTGCCCGCGTGAGCCACCGGATGCTGGTCCTGCCCGCCCTCCGCCGGCAGGGGCAGGCCGGCATCCAGGGCTTCGCAGTGAAAAGACACATGGAATCGGACGGCGGCCTCGCTGCCGGGAAAGCCGCGTGCGGTGACTTCCCGGAACAGGACGGCGACGTTGTGCTCGTTCCCGGCCCACATCGACAACAACGCGTCGGCCTCGCAGCTGTGGGGCGTATCGCTGTGGCCTTACGTCCTGCGCGGGGAGCCGACCGCGTCGGCATCGGCGGACGAGATCGTCGAGCCGCTGATGCCCAGCGTCGAGCGCCACATCATCGGCCAGCGGAAACACCGGCCAGCGGCGGACACCGTCCGGCCCCGGATAATGGGAGACAACTAACGTCATGAGTACCGTAAGCACGAATTCACAGGAGCAGGCGGGCGGCCACAGCGGCGGCAGTCCCCTGCGCTGGAAAGCGCTGGCTGTACTCACCGCGGTGCAGTTCATGCTCATGCTGGACGTCACCGTCGTGAACATCGCGCTCCCCAACATCCAGGACGACCTCGGTTTCACCACCGAGGGTCTGGCCTGGGTGGTCAACGGTTATCTGCTGATGGCCGCCGGATTCCTGCTGCTGGGCGGGCGGGTGGCCGACCTGCTCGGCCGCCGCAAGATCTTCGTGGCGGGCGTCCTGCTCTTCGGCGTTTCCTCGGTCATGTGCGGCGCCGCGAACACCCCCGGTCTGCTCGTCGCCGGCCGGTTCCTCCAGGGCTTCGGTGAGGCGCTCGCGGCACCGGCCGCGCTCGGCCTCATCGCCGTGCTGTTCACCGACGGCAAGGAGCGGGCGAAGGCGCTGGGCATCTGGGGCGGGCTGTCCGCCCTCGGCGGGGCCGTCGGCTCGGTCGCCGGCGGTCTGGTGACCGACTTCATCGACTGGCGCTGGGTCTTCTACATCAACATCCCGGTCGTGGTGCTCGCGCTGCTCGCGATTCCGCGCCTGATGCCGGAGAGCCGGATGGCCCGCCGCGAGGGTCAGCGGCTGGACGCGGTCGGCGCGTTCGGGACCACCGTCGGCCTGGTGGGTGTCGTCTACGGGCTGCTGAAGGCGACCGACCACGCGTGGGGCTCCTCGACGGTGCTGCTGCCGCTGCTGGGCGGAATCGCCGCGCTGGCCTTCACCATCGTGTGGGAGGCGCGCGTACCCGACCCGATGATCCCGCTGAAGTTCTTCAAGAACCGCACGCGCGTGACGAGCAACGTCATCAGCATGATGTCGTTCGCGTCGTTCTACACCTATGCCTTCGTCGCCACCCTGTACCTCCAGCACGTGCTGGACTACTCGCCGATGGAGACGGGCCTGGCCTACATTCCGCTCACCGTCGCGACGGGTGTCGGCATGGGCCTGTCCACCGCGCTGGCGCCCCGCGTCGGCGTCAAGCCCCTCGTGATCATCGCCTTCTTCGGTGCCGCCGTGGGTCAGGTCATCGCCGCCAACGGCTTCGGCCCCGACGCCACCTACACCGGCGGGGTCATGCCCGGGCTGGTCTTCTTCGCGTTCTTCAACGGCATGGGCTTCCCCCTGCTGATCAACGGCGGACTGCACGAGGTCAGCGGGCAGGAAGCGGGTCTGGCCTCCGGTGTGCAGACCTCGATGCAGCAGATCGGCGCGGCCCTCGGCCTCGCCATCCTGGTGCCCATCGCCCTGCGCTACGTCACCGACCACGCGGGGGAGGGCAACCTCGCGGCGGTCGCCTCCGACGGATACGCACTGGCGCTGTACTTCGCCGCGGGCGTACTGGCCGCCGCCGGTGTGATCGCGCTGTTCCTGCTCGGGAAGGTGAGCGCCGAGAAGCGGGACGCGCACGCGGAGGCCGCCGAGGTGCTGGCCGAAGCGCCCGCCCCCGCCACAGCGACCTCTGCCGGGGCCGCTCAGGCGTCCTCCCCCGAGGCCGCCAAGGCATGACCGGGGCCTGACCCCCGCAGCACGTCGACGCACCATCCCCGCTCCGGGGGTGGTGCGTTGCGCTGTCCCACGCGCGCTCGGGCGAGCCGCCCCGGCCGCCCGCGCACCGCGGCGCGGCATCCGCGTGACGGCTGCCGGCGTCCCGTCTGCGTGAGGTTCAGCCGACGCCGACGCCGACGCCGACGCCATCACCGTCACCGTCGCCGGCAGGCGGGCAGGCGGGCAGGCAGGCAGGCAGGCAGGGCAGGTGAGAGGAAACCGTGTCGACGCGGATCGCAGCGGTAGCCGATCATGCGTTCATGCCCCTGAGAGCGACCCTCGACCGCATCGACGCAGACCTGGCCGCCGGCCGGGTTCCCGTCGCCCGCCAGCGCCTGCGCGGTCTCATCTCGTCCTTCCCGCACGATCTGACGCTGCGCCGTCGTCTGGCCGAGGTGTACCGGCTCTACGGCGACGCCGCCGAGGCCGGACGCTGGATGTACCTCGAAGAGGACCGCGACGCCGACGAGACCGCCGCCTTCGAGGCGCGGTACGGCTCTCCCGGGTGGCGGATGAAGGCCCTGGCCTGGCGCGGCCCCGAGGCGAAGGCCGCCACCGCCTTCGCGCAGGGACAGCTGGTCGCGGTGCGGACCGCCCGCGCCGAGGAGTCGGGGCGCCCCGTCGACTGGGACGACCCCGCCTCCTACCGGGAGGACCTGGCAGGCGAGGACGAGGCGCCCGGCGGGCCGTGGACGGCCGGCGGTGTGCTGGCGGGCGTCGGCTGCCTGGCGGCGGCCCTTGTGTTCCTCGCGATCTGGGTGAACGGACTCGTCGCCCTCTTCGACTGACCCCGGTCGCCGGGGCCGTGGGGCGCCGCCGCAGGTTCGTCCCGGCGTCCGCTCGGCCCGGCACAGCGGTGAACACCCGCTCCCACGTGACGGCTACAGCTCCGCCGGCAGGGGTGAGCGCCGGACGTCGCCGCGGGGCAGCAGCCCGTGAGGGGCCGGCTGGCGGCGGGCGCTCCAGTGCGGTGCGCGCTGATCCGGCAGCGTTGCGGGGCGCCGGGCCGGCTTGGTGTCCGGCCGGGGATGGGGTCGCCAGTCCAGGGACGGGGCGTGGTTGAGTATCTGCTCCTCGAGCAGTTGCAGCGCCGGCCGCGGATCGATCCCCAGCTCCTCCGCCAGCCACCGCTGGTTGGTACGCAGCACCGCCAGCGCGTCGACCTGCCGGCCCGCCCGGTACAGGGCCAGGCTCAGCAGTTCGCAGCCGTATTCACGCAAGGGGTGGTCCTGGACGAAGGCCTCCAGTTCGGCCGCCGCGATCTCGTGGGCGCCGGCCGCGAGCAGGGCCGCGCAGCGTCCCTCGACCACCGACAGCCGCAGCTCCTCCAGCCGTGCCACGTCCGGCCGCACGTAGTCGGTGTCCGCCACCTCGGCGTAGGCCGGCCCGCGCCACAGCGCCAGCGCTCCCTCGAACTCGTTCACCGCGCTGTGCGGGTCGCCCCGGTCCAGGGCCTGCCAGCCGGCGACGGCCCGTTCGCTGAACCGGTGTACGTCGACCTCGACGGCCCGGCTGTCGAGGAGGTAGCCGCGTCCGTAGGTGCGCAGCACCGTCGGCTGTGTACGGGGCGCGCGGCCGGGCTCCAGCACCCGGCGCAGATTGGCGACATAGGCGTGGAGTGACGAGACGGCGGCGGGCGGCGGGTGCCCGGTCCACAGCTCCTCGACGATCACGTCGAAGGCCGTCGGCCGGCCCACCTTGCTGACCAGCAGGGCCAGCAGGGCGCGTTGCTTGGGCGCGCCGAGGTCGACGAGGCGGCCGCCGACGGCGGCCTCGATCGGGCCCAGGGCGCGGAAGGCGACCGTGGGGCGTGGCGCGGGGCTGTGCGGCGACCGCTGCGTGGCCCACTGGGCGTCCTCCGCTCGCCCGTGCGCCGCGGCCGCATTGTTCCCCGCGTTCGCGGGGCCCTTTAAGACGCCGTTCGGAACACCGTTGGTGACGCCGTTCGTGACGCCGGTTCCGGCGGCGGCCCTCTCGGCCGCCGTGACGTCGGAATCGAGTTCGAACTGCCTGGCCACGCATATCCGCAGTGCCTTGTTGGTGCGGCGAAGTTCTCGGACCTCGCGTTCCAACTCCGCGATGCGCCACGCATCCGGAGTGCCGGGGCTCGCGATACCGGCATCTACCTTCTCGTCAGCCATCCGTGAACTCTCCATTTCCACGGGCGCATTTCACCTGTCGTGGATTCTGGGCAGGCAATTCCTCGGCCATTGTGCGCGACTTCGGGCGTCGAGGGCCGGCGCGCCTAGCCGGCGCCAATCGAACCTCAAGCCAACTTCAAGGCATATGGCGGATGATGGAGGGCGGAAGCAGCGGGGGCGGCCGGGCTGACGCCTCCTCGAACCGCGATATCCGCACGTGCGGTGCGTGCTGCGGGCCTGACCGGCAGGGGTCGCCGTCGCGGCGGCGATGGTCGTCCGGCCGGCCTGGCGGACGAGCCCGGGGGTCAGGTTGCGCGAGGCGGCCATGGCACGGGACGCGGTACCGCTGCGTGCGCACCAGGCGTCCTCGCGCAAGGCTGCGTCGCACGCCTGGTGCAGGGCTGCGAGCGGCCGCTGTCCTGCCCGGGTTCGGCGAAAAGCGGGGTGCGGGCCGGGCCCCGGGGGCAGACAGGACGGGCCGGCGTCCCACCCGGGCCGAGGTCCGCGAGCGCCCTCCCGCGATGCCGGCCCGCGCGCGGAATGAACAGTGCCGTCGTGCGGTGCGCCGGCCGCACCCC
Source organism: Streptomyces rishiriensis (assembly GCF_030815485.1). NCBI lineage: Bacteria > Bacillati > Actinomycetota > Actinomycetes > Kitasatosporales > Streptomycetaceae > Streptomyces > Streptomyces rishiriensis. Next base: position 64,081 of record NZ_JAUSWV010000003.1, read on the forward strand.
GAGTGCAGCCGTTGAACTGCCCGCCGTGCTCCCGGCGTGATCAACTCCGTGTGGCCACGTGTCCGGGACCGAGCGCCTGGCCCTGCGCCGCTTCACTGCCGACCACGCGGACCTGCTGATCGAGCCGGACAGCGACGCCGCGGTGATGCGCCATCCGAGCGGGGGTCCGACCGCCCCGGAGACGGCCCGCGAGCGCCGGCTGCCGAGCAGCATCGCCGGCTACGAGAGGCGGCGCGGCGATCCCGGCCTGTTCGCCGCGCACGAGAAGGACGGCGGCGCGTTCATCGGCCGGTTCTGCCTGCGTCCCGAGCCGCAGGGCCCGCTGGACGAGGCCGAACTCGGCTACCGGCCGCGGCAGGCGGCCTGGGGCAGGGGGTATGCCGGCGGTACGAGATCACCTGGGACCAGTGGCAGCAGCGGTAGCCACCGGCCGGGGTCGCCGTCGGGCCGGGGTCGCCGTCGGGCCGGGGTCGCGCGCAGCGTGTCGACGGCGCCCGGCTCGCAGGCGGACAGCGCGGTCGTGGACCGCGACGGTCCCGCCAGGGGCTGGCGGGACCGGGCGAGCGCGGCTGGCGGGGCCCCTCTGGAGGGTGAGGGGATGTCACCGCCGCGGCGGTGTGCTGATCCCCGCTACCGCCTTACGCCTGCTGCTGGAGCTGCTCCTCGAATCGCCGGGCCAGCGCCAGGCGCTGCACCTTCAGCGTGGCGGTCCTGGGCAGCTCGGCCTGCGGGATCTGCACGGGGTCGGCGAGCTGGGGGAACGCGGTGACGGCCGCCCGCCAGCGGTCGAGGTCCAGGGGCTTGTCGTCGACGGTGCAGATCACCGGCACCGGTTCGGAGTTGGGGCCCTGCACCACGACCAGTTCGGTCAGCTCGTGCAGCCGGCTCAGCACGACGTCCTCGATCTCCAGGGAGCTCCTCACGCCGGGGATCATGTCGATCTCCCGGTCGAGCATGTGCAGGCAGCCGAACCTGGTGCGGTAGCCGACGTCGCCGGTGCCCCACCACTGGCCCTTGCGGTTGCTGTCGTAGCGCTCCTGCTCGCCGAAGTAGGTCTTCGCGATGCCGTCCCAGGCGACCTCGATGGCACCGGGGTTCGTCTCGGAGGGCGGGTTGCCGTCCCGGCTGACCACGCGGATCTTCGCGGCGCCCTTCGGCATGGCCCAGCCGACGCAGCGGCCGTTGGCCTTGTGGGCGGAGTGGCGGAAGTAGGCGCGGCCGACGGCCGGGCCGACCTCGCTCTGCCCGTAGATCTGGAAGAACAGCGCGCCGCGCCGGTCGGAGGCGTGCAGGAGCTTGCTCATCGTGCCGGGGTGGATGGCGTCGAAGGTGCTGCTGAAGACCTTCACCGACCCGAACGGCGCCCGCGGGTCATCGGCGAGCTCCTCCCACTCCATCAGCGAGTTGGGCAGCGCCTCGACGAAGGCCGGCCGGTGCTTGACGAACTGCTCGGCGACCTCGGCGGGGCCCGTCTCCCGCATGAGCAGGACCGGGTACTCCTTGAGCAGCGCCAGGGACATCGCCGCGACCATCCGCGAGTGCACGAAGGGCACGTTGATCGCGACGGTCTCCTTCTTCCGCATCAGCGACAGCAGCCGCCACTGCGGTACGAGGCGGATGCCCTGGGTGCGGGGCGTGTGCACGACGAGCTTGGGAATGCCGGTGGTGCCGGAGGTGTGGGTGATGACGGCGGCCTCGTCGATGGGCCGCACGACCGGCTTGACGCGCGGCGAGCCGGCGAGTCCGGCGAGCGGGATGGCGCCGGGCCGCTCGCCGGCCGAGGTGATGACCCGCCGGGTGAGGTCCGCCAGCGGCACGTCGGCCAGGACGTCGAGCTTGGCGCCGTCGGTGAGCAGGGTCGGCTGGTCGACCCGCTCCAGCAGGACGCCCACGGTCGTGGCGTCCAGGGCCGGTGAGAGGTTCACGACGACCCCGCCGATGCGGGAGATCGCCGCGGCGAGCATCCAGTGGTCGGCGTTGGCCGTCTTGTAGATGACGACCCGCTCGTCGGGGCGGACACCGGCCGCCCACAGGCGGGCCGCGAGGTCGTCGACGTGGTCGGCGTACTGGGCCACCGTCAGGCGACGTCCCGCCTCGGGCAGGACGCCCAGGTCGTGGTCGAGGCTGATCGGGGTCGAGGGGTTGACGGCGGCCGCCATCTCCGGCAGCAGGCCGATGTGAAGACCGCGCTTCTGAATCGATCGGTAGGCAACGGAGCCCTTCATGTGGGCTGTCTCCTTTGCGGTGGGCGGTGGGACATTCGGGCGGTCGACGGCTCGGTGCGGGATGCGGCGTGCGCGGATGCGGGATGCGGGATGCGGGATGCGGCGGGATGCGGTTACGGGGCAGGACAGGCGGCCGGCAGGTCGCCGACGTTCCGTCAGAAACCTTGTGTCGCTTCCGGGTTCGCATCGGGGTGGGGCCCGGATGCGGCCCCCGGTGGGCGGTGACGGGGCGGTGACGGCGGGCAGGGCCGCCTTCACCCCGGTCGCCGCTCCGGTGGCGCCGGTGCGGGGCCCGGTGGTGCCTGTGCCGGTGGTGCAGGTGGCGCCGGTGCGGGGCCCGGTGGTGCCGGTGCCGGTGGGGTGCGCCTTCTCCGCCACGCCGTGGGGGGGGACGCCGGGATTCCCGCCGCCGCGCTCCCCCGTCGCCGCCTGGAGGGGCGGCCGCGGCCGGTGCGAGCACGTCGCGGGTACGCGCCCGGGGAGCGCCGTGGCCGTCTTTCGACGGGCAGGGCGCTCCCCCGGCCGGGCGGCCTCCTCGACGGCCGGGAGATCCGGTGGGCCGGTGCCGTTCCGCACGGTCCGCGCCGTCCGGCTGCCGGCGCGGATCCCGTCGGGGCCGGCCGCAGGCGGGCGCGGGACGGCGGCCCGCTAGCGGGCGATGACCATCGTCGCGGGCGGGGCGGCGTGGAAGGAGACGTCCTCGAAGCCTGCCTTGGTGAGCCAGTCGTGGTAGTCGGAGCGGCGCCAGGTGCCGCCCTCCTGGCTCTTGAGGAGCATCTCCAGGGCGAACAGCAGCGGGAACGCCGGGGCGCTGCGGTCGTCGTCGACGATGTAGTCGGCGACCACCAGGGCGCCGCCGGGCTTGAGGGCCTTGCGCAGCCGGGTGAAGACCTCGATGTTGCTCTCGGCGTTCTCCTGGTGGGCGATGTGGGAGTACACCGCGATGTCGTACTCGCCGGTGCCGAAGTCGGTGGTGTGGAAGTCGCCGTTGAGGGTGGTGAAGCGGTCCCCCACACCGTGCTCGGCCACCAGGCGGCGGGCGATGGCGTTGATCGGCTCCCAGTCGAGCTGGACGGCGCGGGCGGCCGGGTTGGCCTTCAGCCAGATCGACGAGTAGATGCCCGAGCCGCCGCCCACGTCGAGGATGGAGATCTCGCCGGCGTCCGCGATGCCGAGCGCCTCGACTCCGGCGTCCGCGGCCGGGACCGACACCGCGGCGATGGCCGGGACGATGCCCTCCCAGTGCGGGTTGTCGGCCACCTCGGTCTCGCCGCCCGCGAGCGGACCGCCGATGCGCACGACCTCCGGCAGGTCGATCAGGCTGCCGGTGTGCTGCAGCTTCAGCTTGGCGAAGCCGGCCAGGGAGGCGGGCTTGCCCTCGACGAGGAAGGCGGCCGCCTCGGGCGTGTTGCGGTAGCGCCCGTCCTGGAGGACGACCAGTTCCACGCTGACCAGTCCGTCGAGCAGGCCCTGCGCGCCGCGCTCGGATATCTGGGCGCGGGCGGCCACCTCGGCGGCCGTGCCCGCGCCGTTGTCGAGGTGGGTGAAGACGGCGTGGGTGGCCGCGGCGCCGATGACGCCGGTGTTCCAGTAGCCGTTGATCAGCCTCATCACACCGTCCGGTGCAGGCTGGTTGTTCGTCATGCCGCTCCCTTCAGGGCCTGGGCGGGCTTGGTGTGGGTGCGCAGCGCGCTGCGCAGGACCTCCGAGACCCGCTCGACCTGGCTCATGGTCAGCTCGGCGTGCATGGGTATGCCGAGGTTGCGCTGGAAGAGGTCCGCCGAGACCGGGCACACCTGCTTGGCGTCGAAGGCGGGCTGCACGTGGCTGGCCCAGGTGCCGTGCAGGGTGCCGATGCCCTGGGCGCGCAGTTCGGTGGCGACGGCCCCGCGGTCGACGCTCGCGTCCAGGGTCACCAGGTAGGACTGCCAGGCGTGGGTGCGGTCCGCCGGCACGTGCGGCACCGTCAGCAGTTCCTCGTCGGCGAAGAGTTCGGCGTAGCGGGCGGCGACGGCGCGCCGGCGCTGCATGAGCTCCTCGATACGGCCGAGCTGGACCTGCAGGATCGCCGCGGCGATGTCGGACAGTTTGAAGTTGTAGCCGATCTCGGTGAATTCGGGGATCGGCAGGCCGATGACCTGGCCCATGTCGAAGATGCTGCCGATGCCGAACGACGACAGCTGGCGTGCCTTCGCGCCGATGGCCGCGTCGGTGGCGATGAGGGCGCCGCCCTCGCCGCTGGTGGCGCCCTTGCGTCCGTGGAAGGACAGACAGGCCACCTCGGCCAGTGCGCCCGCCTCGCGTCCCTGGTAGGTCGCGCCGACCGCGCAGGCGGCGTCCTCGACGAGGAACAGCCCGTGGCGGTCGGCGATGGCCTGCAGTGGCGTGTAGTCGGCGGGCAGGCCGACGGTGTCGACGGCGATGATGCCGACGGTGCGGGGGGTGACGAGGTCCGCCACCGACTGCGGGTCCACGGTGCCGGTGTCGGCGCGCACGTCGGCGAAGACGGGCGTGCCGCCGACGTAGCGCACCGCGTGGGCGGGTGCGGGGAAGGTGTAGTCGGCGACGATGACCTCGTCGCCCGGCTGCACGCCGAACGCGAGCATCGCCAGGTGCAGGGCGGCGCCGCAGTTGCTCACCGCGACCGCGTCACCGGCTGCGTAGCGCTGCTTGAGCTGGGCCTCGAGGGCCTTGCCCTTCGGTCCCTGGCCGGCCGGCCATCCCGAGGCGAACACCTCGGCGACGGCGGCCAGTTCCTTGTCCCCCAGGCTTGCGAAAACGAGGGGGATCTTGTCGATGTCACTCATCTCTGTTTACGCTCCGCGCTGTTCGGAGGACTGGGGATCGAGAAGGACAGGCGGTTCGTAGCGCTGCGGCGTGATCTGGCTGACGTCGTAGCGCTTGCGCATCTCGTCGATGGCGTCGGGGTTGATCCCGCCGGCCGCCCAGATCTCCGCGATCTCCTCGAAGTACCGCTCGTGAACGGGCGAGGGATAGCACTGGAAGAGCATCCGCGCCGGTTTGTCGGAGGCGTTCCTGAAGGCATGCGGAGTTCCGGGCGGCACGAACATGGAGGCACCCTCGGTGGCGCGGACGGCCTTGTCCCCGCCGGGCGACTCCCACTCGTGCCAGTCCTGTGCGGTGCGCCGGGCCGGCTCGAAAGCCAGGAGCTGCAGCTCCCCCTCCAGGACGTAGAAGAACTCCTGGGCATCGCTGTGGACGTGCGCCCCGACATCGAATCCGGGCGGTACGACCACCTCGAAGATGGATATGGAGGAGCCGTGCTCCTGTGTGGCCTTGAAGGTCACTTCCTGCGCCTTGGTGATCAGCTTTCGCCCCTGACCGGGCGGGAGGATGAGGCCAGTCATGTGGTCAGCTTCCTTTGTCCGCGCAGAGTTTCACTCGAGTGAGGGTGGCGGTGGGGTGCGTCGGACTCAGTCCAGCTCTCGGGGACCGTCGACGCTCCAGCGGCCCAGCGCCATCTCGGCGGTGATGCCGGGGCCGAAGCCCGCGATCAGACCGGTGGCGTCCTGGAGAGGGGTGTCCTCCTCGAACAGGCGGCGGGCCGCGTCGAAGACGACGGCGCTGGCGATGTTGCCGTACTCGGTCAGCGTCGACCAGCTGTGGCGGAACACCGCGCGGTCGACCTCGAGGAACTTGGCGAGGTCGTCCAGGATGCGCGGACCGCCGGCGTGGACGATGTAGAAGTCGAGACTGCCGGCGTCCCAGCTGTGGTCCTTGGCGAACTCGCGCAGCACCGGGGCGAGCGGCTCCATCGTGCCGGGCACGCGGCGGTCCAGCTGGAAGTGGAAGCCGGTGTCCTTGACGGCGTAGGAGATCCAGTCCTCGGTGTTGGGGATGAGGTAGGAGGCGTTGCGCTCCAGCTCGATGCCGACACCGCCGTTGCCGCGCACCACGGCGGCCGCGACCGCGTCGCCGAACAGGCCGTCCGACAGCAGCGAGCCGATGTCGTCGGCGTCGGGCTGGTAGCACAGCGAGCACAGCTCGCAGGAGACGATCAGGACGTTGGTGCCGGGGTGGGCCAGGCAGAAGTCGTGGGCCCGGTTGACCGCCGCGCCGCCCGCCGCGCAGCCGAGCTGGGCGATGGGTATCTGGCGGGTGTCGGAGCGGAAGCCGAGCGTGTTGATCAGCCACGCGGTCAGCGACGGCATGCTGAAGCCGGTGCACGACACGTAGATGATCGCGTCGATGTCACGGGCCGCCAGGCCGGCGTTCTGCAGGGCCTCTTCGATGACCGGCGGGGTCAGCTTCCTGGACTCCGCCTCGTAGATGCGGTTGCGTTCCGTCAGGCCCGGGTGCTTGAGAGTCTGCTCGATGGGCTGGACGATATGCCGCTTCAGCACTCCGGTGTTGCGGATCAGCCGGAGCGCCAGGGGAAGCTGCGGCTTTCCTGCATGGGCTTTCGCTGCGAACTCGAGAGTCTCTTCGATCGTGATGACGTGTTCCGGCGCGCTCACCGCGGGCTTGCACAACCTGGGCATATCTGGGCTCTACTTTCTCTAGAGTCTGCCTTCTGTACGTGACGAATCTGCGCACAGCTTCCGAAGAGAGCGCAGCACACGGGAAAACACCGCGGCGCGCGGGGATTCGATGCGAGAGGAAACCTGAGCCGTACCGGGAACGGACGCGGTCTCACCAGTACAGAACCGGTGTACAGATGCTCAATCCCCCGCCCCGTAAATATTTTCGGGCAGGGAAGGCGTGCAGAAATAGTGACACGGCCGAACTCTCCGCGCCAAGGCCGTTTTGACGCGATCCGAGCCATTCCGAGCAAGACTCGAGCAGCGCACTGACGAGTCTCGACTTCCGCCGGGGAACGCCCTGGCCGGAGTGTCACCTGGCCTCGGGCGCAACCCGCGCGCTGCCGGTTCTGTAGCGGTTGGCTGCGAGCATCGGCGTTGGCCACGTAACGACTTGACGCGGAGGGCGCATGTCTCAGAAAGCCGAGGAAGCCACCGCCGGAGGCCGGCGGTTCCCCAGGGGGCGGTCCCCGGCGAAGGGCAGAGGAGACACGGCCGGCACGGACAAGTCGGTGCGGCGGACGGGGCTTTTGGTCACCTTCCTCCTCGGCGCCCTCGCCGCGGTGCCGCCGATGTCGATGGACATGTACCTCCCGGCCCTGCCGGAGGTCACCCGCACCCTGAACTCGACCGCGACGACCGTGCAGCTCACGCTCACGGCGTGCCTGGCCGGGATGGCGCTCGGGCAGCTCGTGGTGGGCCCGATGAGCGACCGGTGGGGGCGGCGCAGACCGCTGATGGCCGGGCTGCTCACCTACATCGTGGCCGCCGTGATGTGCGCCTTCGCCCAGAGCGCCGAGGTGCTGATCGGCTTCCGGCTGCTGCAGGGCCTGGCCGGGTCGGCCGGGATCGTCATCGCCCGGGCCGTCGTGCGCGACCTCTACGACGGTCTGGCCATGGCCCGGTTCTTCTCCACCCTGCTGCTGATCTCCAGCATCGCCCCGATCGTCGCGCCCGTCATCGGCGGGCAGATCCTGCATGTCACCGACTGGCGGGGCATCTTCCTGCTCCTCGCCGCGATCGGCGTCGCGCTCACCGTGCTGGTGTGGCGCCGGCTGCCCGAGACGCTGCCGCCCGAGCGGCGCCAGAGCGGCGGAGTACGCGGCGCTCTGTGGATCATGCGCGGGCTCTTCGCCGACCGGGTCTTCACCGGATACCTGATGACCAACGGCTTCACCTACGGCGCGCTGTTCTCCTACATCGCCGCCTCGCCGTTCGTGATCCAGGACATCTACGGGGCGTCCCCGCAGACGTTCTCGCTGCTCTTCGGCGTCAACTCGCTGGGACTGATGATCGTCGGCCAGATCAACGGCAAGATCCTGGTCGGCCGGGTCCGCCTGGACAAGGCCCTCGGCTGCGGACTGGGCGTGCTCGCCCTGGCCGGAGCGGCGCTGCTGATGGTGACGGCAGGCGTCTTCGGCGAGGTGGGCACGGTGCCGCTCGCGGCCTGTCTGTTCGTCATGATCTCCGCGCTCGGTCTGATCCTGCCCAACACCAACGCGCTCACCTTGATGCGCACCCCGCACGCCGCGGGTTCCGCCTCCGCGCTGGTCGGCACGTCCTGCTTCGTCATGGGGGCGATCGCCTCCTCACTCGTGAGCATCGCGGGCAAGGAGACGGCGGTGCCGATGGCCGCGATCCAGCTCGGCAGCGCGCTGGCCGCGATCGCCTCCTTCCTGGGGGTGTGCCGTCCCTGGCAGAACCGGACGGCGGAGAAGACCGGGCACTGAGCCCCCCACCACGGCCGCACCCCTCCCGCCGGCGGTCACCGCCGCCCGGCCGGCCGGGGTGACCGCCGTCCGGCAGGTGCGGCACACACCGCCCGGGCGGGCCCGGCGCCACAGACCCCGGGCCACGGGCCACGCGCCCCGCCAGAAGCCACAGCCCATGGGCCCCCGGTCACGCGACACAGGCCATCGCCACGCAACACGGGCCAGCGCCACGCGCCACAGGCCACGGGCCATGCGCCACAAGCCACAAGCCGCAAGCCACAAGCCACAAGCCACGGGGGGCGTGCCCGAGGGTTGTCTGCCGGCTCACCGGCGACGCCGACGGCTTCCCGGTTCGGGGCGGCCACTCCCCCGGCCCGGCCAGGAGGACATGCCGCCGCGCGGCAGGGGGACCGGACGCGCTCACGCTCCGCCTCGCCCACGGGCGTGGCCCACCGGAACCCGGAGGCCGACGGGACCTGCTCAAGGTCCGGCCGGCCGGTCACGGCGGAGGACCCGCTCGTCACGAACGCTGCGACACGGCGCGCAAGGCCGCCGCCCGTCCCACGGGGAACGGGCGGCGGCCTTGCGCGATGCGGTCACACGGCGGGGCACCGCTTCGGTGCCCCGCGGCCGGGACGCGTCAGTCCGCGTACCGCGTACCGCACTTGGCGGTGGCGCCGATCCCGGCACGGGCGCGGGCGCGTGCGGCGAAGCCGGGAGGGAGGACGGACCGCGTGCGGCTGCCGGTGTGGGGGCCGCACGTCTTCAGCCCTCGCTCTTCGCCTGCTGGCCGCTGACGACGCCCCTGGTGTGGCTGATGAGGGTGCGGCACCGTCCGTTCATCCGATGACGTCGTGTGAGCACGCCCGCGTCCGAGCGGTGCTCCGGTCAGCCCGCCCACCGGGAGTCGAGCGCGATGGTCTGCAGGCGGTCGAGCGTGAGCGGGGGCTTCGGCCGCGTCACCGGGCCGCCCTCCGCGGAGGAGTTCACTTCCTGGACGATGACCCGGCGGCCGTCGGGGTGGAGGGTGTCGACCAGCCACACCACGGCGGAACCGCCTTTCTCCGATGCCCGCTTGGCCCGCTTCACCTGGGTGCCGTCGGCCAGGGTCAGCGCCTGGCACTCGATGTACTCTCCCTCGCAGCCCATGCGCCCCTCGAGGACGTCGCCCATGTCGTGCTGGGCGTTCACCCCGATCATGCTCTGCCCGTGGCCGTCGTCCCAGACCAGCGCGGCGTAGCCTTCCTGGCTCTGCTCGCCGGAGATCTTGCCGCCCCTGGGCAGCAGGGACTTCAGCACCCGGATCATCTGACGTCCGGACAGCGGACCGCCCGGGTCGGAGACCGCGGTGGACGGGGCCGAAGCACCGGTCTTGCCGCCGGCGGTCCGCGGTGCGGCGGCGGAGGCCTGCGCCGCCGCACCGAGCCCGAGGGCCAGGACGAGGCCGGCGGCGACGGCCACGCGGCGGCCCGGACGACGGCGTGCGGAGGTGTTCGTGTTCATGTGGTGGCTTCCTTCTCTGCTCGGAACGCGGGTGTTCTCTGCGTCGTGGGACGGCAGGTGGTGCGGGGCGCCGAACGCCGCCCGGGCGCACAGGTGTCCCGGTGCACAAGCGCGGGGTGGTGGTTGTCGTGCTGCCGGCCGGGGCGGTCGTGCCGCCTCGGCCGGTGCGACATCCACAGATTCCAGGACGCCGGGGACCCCCGGCAACAGCTGCCCCCATACCCGGGACAGCGGGACCGTCCCACCCCCGTCGACCTGCGGAAAAAGAGAGACCCGGGACGCTGTTCCGGGATGCGGGACGACTCGCGCCGCACCGGCCGGCCATCGGATGCGGCCGACGTCGCCCGTCAGCCGCCGGTTTGCGCCCCCGCCGCCGGCGGCGGTGGCCGTGGGGACCCGGGCCGACGAGGCCTGCGGTACCCGTAGACGGTGCTGCGGTACCCGTAGGGGGGCGGGCCCTTGATGCCGGTGGGAGGGAACGGGCGGGCGTGGTCGCGGATGCGACACGGTCCACCTACCCGCCGGGAGCGCCGGCTTGCGGCCGGCTCGTGTCGCGCCGTCGGCGGGCGGGGCCCGGGCGGCAGGGCCGTCTGCAGGGCAGGCGGCGCGTGCGGGAGGCGGGCGGCGGCAGCGCCGGGCGGGAACCGGGCAGGGCGGAGCAGGAGCGGAGCAGGGGCCCGCTCAGGCCGCGTTGTTGCGTTCCGGCGGCAGGATGAGGGTGGGTTCGAGGGGCACGCGGGTGACGGGCTCGTCACGGACCTCGACCAGCGCGATCCGGGTTCCGCGCTGCTGGCGCCACCCCGCCTGCGCGGCGACCACCGCGACGTAGGGGATGACCACCCCGGCGACGAGGGCGCAGACGGCGACGGCGGGCCAGCGGCTCCAGGTGACGGCCATCAGGACCACACAGGCGCTGCGCACCAGCATGGCCACGATGTAGCGGCGCTGGCGCCCGCGCAGATCCTCCGACAGGCCGGTGCGCGCCCGGGTGATGGACTCGGTCCGGGGTCCGGCCCGGCGCCAGGGGGTGCGGCTCATAGGGGGCCTCCGTCGACGCTCCGGCGTCGGCGCCGGAAAGGGGGCCCGCCCGGTCGGGCGGGCATCGTGCGCTGTGCGGGTGTCCGCCGGTGCTGCGGGCGCGCCCGCTGCGTGGCGGCTCGTCCGTGCCGCAGGGCCGGATCACCGACGGCTCCCGCCGGACGGTGCGCGGCGCGGCGGTGACCGGCGGCCCGGTGACCGGTGCGACGACGGCGGCGCGGGTGACCGTCCCCTGATCACCCGCGCCGCCGCAGCCGGCCCGGTCCTGTGCGTGGCGCCTGCCGGGCCTTCGGGTCAGTGCAGTTCCTGGTCCGGTTCCCGCTCCCCGGCGGCGGGCCGCTCGCCGGATTCCAGGTGCCCGTTGGACGGGGCGTGCCCGTTGGACGAGGCGTGCCCGTTGGACGAGGCGTGCCCGTTGAGGGAGGCGTGCCCGTTGGACGGGGCGTGCCCGAGGTGTTCCAGGGCCTGCCGCATCTCCTGCGGCGTCGGCTTGGCGACCTGCCCGCCGTACAGCCAGCGGCTGAGCCGGTGGCGCAGCACCTCCTTGCGCAGCCGCGGGTTGGGCACGCCGTCCTGTCCCGCCGCGGGGGCCGGCAGTACCTCGCGTATCGGCCTGGACAGAAGGGTGTACTCCTGGTCGCGGTCGAGGCGTGCGTGCACCTCGACGAACTCGCCGTGCGGCAGGCGCTTGATCTTTCCGGTCTCGCGGCCGTGGAGGAGCTTGTCGCGGTCGCGCAGTTGCAGGCCGAGGCAGATCCGCCTGGTGACGATGTACGTCAGCGCCGGGACGAGGAAGATTCCGATCCGTACCGCCCAGGTGATCTGGTTCAGGGACAGATGGAAGCGTTCGGCCAGGACGTCGTTGGCGCCGCCGAAGAACAGCACCAGGTACAGCGAGACGAAGGCGATGCCGAACGAGGTGCGGGTGGGGTGGTCGCGGGGGCGGTCCAGGAGGTGGTGTTCGCGTTTGTCGCCGGTGACCCAGGCTTCCAGGAACGGCCACAGGGCGATCACCGCCATCATCACGGTGGGCAGGATGACGGCCGGGAGCAGGACGCCCATGTTGACGGTGTAGCCGCCGGGCAGGACGAACTCCCAGGCGGGCATGGCGCGCAGGGCGCCTTCGAGGAAGCCCATGTACCAGTCGGGCTGGGAGCCCTGGGAGATCTGGTCGGCGCGGTAGGGGCCGTAGGTCCACACGGGGTTGATCTGGGCGATGCCGGCCAGCAGCGCGAGCAGGCCGGAGACGAGGAAGAAGAACCCGCCGGCCTTGGCCGTGTACACCGGCATCAGGGGCTGGCCGACGACGTTGTTCTCGGTGCGGCCGGGGCCCGGGAACTGGGTGTGCTTGTGGTAGAAGACGTAGATCAGGTGGATGGTGACCAGGGCCAGGATGATGCCCGGGAGCAGCAGGATGTGGATGCTGTAGAACCGGGGGATGATGTCGTGGCTGGGGTATTCGCCGCCGAACAGGAACATCGTCAGGTAGGTGCCGACCACCGGGATGGCGAGCGTGACGCCTTCGGCGATGCGCAGGCCGGTGCCGGAGAGCAGGTCGTCGGGGAGTGAGTAGCCGACGAAGCCTTCCAGGGTGACCAGGACGAGCAGGGTGAAGCCGATCAGCCAGTTGACCTCGCGCGGCCTGCGGAACGATCCGGTGAGGAAGTGGCGCAGCGTGTGGATGCAGAGCGCGGCGATCATGACCAGGGCCGACCAGTGGTGCAGCTGGCGGATGAGCAGGCCGCCGCGTACGTCGAAGGTGATGTCGAGGGTGGAGGAGTAGGCCTGGGACATCGGGATGCCCTGCAGCGGGACGTGTGATCCCTGGTAGACGGTCTCCGTCATGCTCGGGTCGAAGAACATGGTGAGCCAGACACCGGTGAGCAGCAGCACGATGAAGCTGTAGAGCGCTATCTCACCGAACATGAACGTCCAGTGGTCGGGAAAGACCTTGCGGATCAGGAACCGGAAGTTGTAGATCCCGAGCCGCTCGTCGGCCCAGTCGGCGACGCGCTCGCCTTTTGGCGCCGTGGTGCGCGCGCTGTGCGGCACCCTCTCCTCGGTCGTGCTCATACCCGCGCACCCTCCCCTCGCCGCTCGGCTGTCACAGGCACACCCGGTCCGGCCGGTGAGCGGTCGGTGGTGAGGGCGGCCTGCCGCGGCGCAAGCGGGCCCGTGCCCTGGAGCGGATGAAACGCTATCCACGCGCGGCCAAACAGAACAACCGCGCTCAAGCGAGACTCAAGTGTGAACTCAAGTGATTCTTGAGCGAGTTGTGAGCGGCCTCGGTGCAGGCCGCTCCCCTGCGCGGGCAACCGGCCTTGTCTTTCCGGCCGGTTGGCGGTGTGCGGCCGTGGCGTGTCGGCCAAGTAGGCATCTTTTTGCGGTACTTGCTCCACTGCCGTCATGTCCGGAGCGTAGGGCAGCGTTTTTCGGCCCGCGACGGTGTGCAACGCGCCAGGTGGCCGGAAAGCGGGGTGTTCACGGTCTCTTTCGCTCGCCGGCCGGTGCTGCGGCCGGCCAGTGGGCCGAGGAGCCGCCGGGCCGCGGCCCGGCGGAGCCGGCGGAGACCCCGATGGCCGGCGGCGTCGGTGCGAGGGGGCGGCGCCGGCGGGCGTGGAGGCCGTGGGTGAGGCTGGGCGGCGTCGCGGGGGCCGGGTCGCGCCGGGGGCGCAGTGCGGCCCGCAGCGCGTGCGTGCGCAGCGCCGCGGCGGGCGTCTCGAAGCACTGGTGCAGGTGGAGCAGCAGGGTCGCCGCGTGCCGGTCGGTGGTCGCGGCGGCGGCGATCCGGGAGGCGTAGCGCCTGCCGAGCCGGGCGCGCAGCCCGGCCGGCGGGTCCTGGCCCGGGTCCGCCGGGTGCGGGGTGCGGGTGCTCAGCCGCCAGGCGGGGGCGATGCGGTGGGCGAGGGCCCGGCGCAGGCGGTGGCTGATGCCGATGGCGGTGCCGTGGGCGGCGAGCATGTCGTCCAGGACGAGGGCGCACTGCACGGCGAGTGTCATGCCGTGGCCGTGGGCCGGGTCGAGGGCGGCGAGGGCGTCGCCGACGACGAGGAACTGGTCGGGCCAGCGGCGCAGTCTGTCGTAGTGGCGCCAGCGGCTCTCGGTGCGGCTGCAACTGTAGACGGGGCCGAGCGGGGTGGCCGTCTCGATGAGGTCGCGCAGCAGCGGGCTGCGCAGGGCGCCGGCGGCTCGCAGCAGTTCCTCGTGGTCGGTGGGCGGCGGTGTGCCGTCGCCGGTGCTGAGCGACACCGACCAGCGGCCGCCCTCGACGGGGTGGAGCATGCCCTGGCGCGGGTCGCCGGCAGAGGCCATGAGCATCAGGCTCTTCCAGTCGGCGACATGGCCGACGGGCGGCGCGTACAGGGTGGTGGCGTACGCGGTCCGGGCGTCGGCCACGGATTCGGCGGGTGGTTCGTAGCCGAGTTCGGCGAGCCACTTCGGGGCGCGCGAGCCGCGTCCGGAGGCGTCCACGACGAACTCGGCCGGGATCAGCCGGCGGGGGGTCCAGCCGTCGGGCGCCTTGCGGTCCCGGCCGCGTGCCCAGACGCCGGTGACGGTGTCCTGGGGGCCCGGCTGCAGGGCGACGACCTCGTGTTCCGGCAGGAAGGACACCCTGGGGTCGGCACGCAGCCGGTCGCGTATCGCCGAGTCGAGGAGGTCACGGCCGGCACTGAGCATCGACAGGCCCGAGTCGAAGCGGGGCAGCCAGCCGGCCGGGCCGAGCAGCAGTACGTCCTCGGGGAGGCGGACATGGACCGCTCCGGCACGGGCGAGGTCCTGGCCGATGCCGGGGAACAGCCGCTCCAGGCCCTGGTGGGCGGCGGTCATGAGGCTGTGGGTGTGCCGTGCCTGGGGTACTCCTCGGCGGCGGCCGGGTCCGCGGGGCAGCCGGTCGCGCTCGATCACGGTGACGTGGTCCATGAAGTTGGCCAGGGCCCGCGCCGCGGTGAGCCCGGCGATGCTCGAACCGATCACCACGGCGTGGCCGTGGCCGCCGCCCCCGTCGACAACACGTGCGTCCATACTCAACTGGGCCGCCTCCCCTGTGCGTTGTGGTTGCATCATGCGGTGCGGGGCCGTCTGCGCGGCCAGGTTGTGCGGCGCCTCGAGCGGCCTTCGAGGCAGACCCGAGGAGGACTCGAGCGGGGATCCCGGGCGGGCGCCGCGCCAGGGGCGGCAGGACCTGGGCGGCAGACGCCGTCCCCCCGTCCAGACCGGGCCGTCTTGCGCGGCCGTCTTGCGCGGCCGTCTTGCGCGGCCGGAAGGGCGGCTGCCACCCGTCCCCGGCGCCTCCCCGCGCCGGGACCGATGCGCCCGGCCCAAAGCGGGAGACGTCACGGACGCCACCGGGGACGGCACGGCGCGAACCCGGCCCCGGCAGCGTCCGGCACATGACCGGCGCAGGGCCCCTTCGACCACGCCGCGGCCGGCTCTCCCCCGGCCGGGAGAACCCCCGCGAGCGGCGGCGCCCGGCCGGCGGATGTCTGGTGGGAACGGCACGTGCCCGTAAGGGATGGCGGCTGCCGGGCCGGAAGGGCGTGCCCGGCCGGGACGGCGGCGTACGCACGATCGGGACGGCGGATGCCGCACGGAACGACGTACGCCCGGCCGGGACGGCGTACCCGGCCCGTGCCGGTCGGCGCTCCGCGGCCCGCCCGGATGCAACCCGGGCGGGTGCGGGCGACGCCGGCCGGCCTGCGCACCCGGCATGCCCGTCAGGCCGCCGAGGCCGTGGGGACCCGTCAGGCCGTCGGGGTCCGCCAAGGTGCCGGGGCCGCCGGGGTCCGCCAAGGTGCCGGGGGGTGTGGGGGGCCGGCAAGGTGCCGGGGGGTGTGGGGGGCCGTCAGGGTGCCGGGGGGTGTGGGGGGCCGGTTTCGGTGAGGGCTCGGTCCACCAGCGGGCCGGCGGCGCCCGTGTAGCCGGCCGGGTCGAGCAGTGTGGCCACCTCCTCCGGGCTGAGCACGCCTGCCAGTTGGGGGGTCTGGCCCAGTACGTCGGCCAGGGGCAGACCGGTGCGGGAGGCCAGCAGTGAGGCCTGGGTCAGCAGTTCCCTGGCGGCCGTCTTGCCGATGCGGGGCGCCAGGACGGCCGAGACCCGTTCGGTGAGGAGCTGTCCGCCGGTCGCCTTGAGGTTGGCGCGCATGCGCTGGGGGTGGACGGTGAGTCCGCGGGTGAGTTCGGCCGCCGTGTGCGCGGCGCCGCCGGTGAGCCGCAGGGCCTCGCGCAGCGGCTGCCACTCCGCGTGCCACATGCCGGCCGAGCGTTCGTCCTCGGTGGGCAGACACTGCATCAGTACGGTGGCCAGGGCGGGCACCTGCAGGGCGGCGGAGCGGATCAGGGTGGCGAGCACGGGGTTGCGTTTGTGCGGCATCGCCGACGAGGCGCCCCGTCCGGCGACGGCGCCTTCGGCGACCTCGCCGATCTCGGTCCGGGTGAGCACCAGTACGTCCGCGGCGATCTTGCCGAGGGCGCCGGTGGTGTGGGCGAGGGCGGCTCCCAGGTCGGCGACGGGGGTGCGCAGGGCGTGCCAGGGCAGTACGGGGGCGCTCAGGCCCGTCTCGTCGGCGAACGCGGCGCCGAGTTCGCCGGGCAGGGCCGCGGGGTCCGCGTCGTGGCCGGCGTACTGCAGGTAGCCGGCCAGGGTTCCGGCCGCGCCGCCGAGCGCGACCGGGAGCGTGCCGGCGACCCGTTCGAGGCGTTCGGCGGCGTCCAGGACCAGTTGCCGCCATCCGGCCGCCTTGAGTCCGAAGGTGGTGGGCACGGCGTGCAGGGCGAGGGTGCGGCCCGCCATCACGGTGTCGCGGTGTGCGGCCGCGAGGGCGGCCAGCGCCTGGGCGACGGTGCGCAGATCGGCGGTGATCAGGCGCAGGGCGCGCTGGGCCACCAGCATGGCGCCGGTGTCGAAGACGTCCTGGCTGGTCGAGCCGCGGTGTACGTACTCGGCGGCCTGCGGGCAGCGTTGCGCGACCACCGCGGTCAGCGCCTTGACCAGGCCCACGACCGGGTTCGCGGTCTCCCGGGCGGCCAGGGCCAGTTCGCGCAGGTCGAGCAGGTCCGCGCGGGCGGCGGCGGTGATGGCGGCGGCCGCCTGGGCGGGGACCGTGCCGCAGCGGGCCTGGGCGCGGGCCAGGGCCGCCTCCGCGTCGAGCATGGCCTGCAGCCAGGCGCTGTCGCCGACGGCGGCCTCGACGGGGGTGCCCGCCCGGACCGGGGAGAGCAGCCCCGCGTCCAGGTGGGCGGACACCGTTTCGGCCTGCGAGAACGCGTGCGCGGTAGTCATATGCGTGCCTTCTGGCTGACGGTGTCCCGCTGCGTCACGGCGGTGGGAAGGCCGGGCAGGGCGAGGACCGCCGCCGCGATGGCGTCGGAGTCCTCGAGGGTGACCGAGCCGACGCCGGGCCGGATGCCGGCGGCGGTCACCCAGTGCACGGACTCGGTGGGCACCCCGTAGGCGAAGCGCCGCGGATGCGGTACGCCCTGGCCGTCGATCAGGTGGTAGGGCCGTTCGGACACGGCGAGGCCGCCGGTCTCGTAGTGCGGGCCGCCGCTGCCGTCGTCGCCGGGAATGCGGTACGGACGGCATCCTCCGGTGCGCAGCAGCCGGCTCATCAGCGGGTCGGCGGTGCGCCGCAGGTCGATCTCGGGCAGGCGGGCCTCGATGAGGACGGTGGCCCGCACCCGCACGTCCGCTATCTCGCTGGAGGTGGCGGTGAAGCAGGGGCCGAGCGGGTCGTGCGGGTCGGCGCCGACCTGCAGTCCGGGGCCGGTGACGTCGAGGATGCCCGCGTCGATGAGCGCGGCCATCTCCTCGATGCGGGAGGCGGGGGGGCCGATGGACAGGTAGGCGTTGAGCGGGGTGTACCAGCCGTCGAGGTCGTTGCGGTGGGAGGCGGCGGTCAGGCCGGCGTGGTCGACGGCGAGCCGCAGCTCGTTGCGCAGGTCGCGCAGGACGTCGAGGGCGGCCTTGACCGGTCCGCTGACGTTGCCCTGGCGGGCCAGGCGGACGTCGTCGTCGAGGTGGGCGCGCAGCCAGCCGCGGAAGGCGGCCTGGTCGGCGAAGACGCGGTCGCCGTAGGGGCGTGCGACGCGCTGCCAGTCCCAGCGCTCGGCGGGGGTGATGCCGCCGGCGTCGAGGAGTTCGTCCTCGGCCGCGCCCGGTTCGGCTTCCAGGTAGGCCTCGACGAACCCCTCGACGAGGCCGGGGAGTTCGCCGCGGGCCGTGAGCAGGGCCGCGTAGTAGACGCCGCACACCTCCTTGGAGATCAGCGGCCACAGGTCGGCGGCGAAGTCGATGGCGCCGCGGCGGGGTGTGCGGGCGCGCAGGCCGGCGATGTACCCGGCCGTCAGGAGGCGGGGGTGGTAGCGGCCGTGGGGGCCCTTCTCGTTCTCGCCGCGCGCCTGGTAGGGCACGCCGCGGCGCGAGCCGGCGTACAGGCGCGGTTCGCGGCCCGAGGGCCGGTAGCGCAGCCGGCCGTCGACGCGGGTGAAGACGCCGCCCCTGCCGTGGGTGAACAGGGCCAGGTAGTCGAAGAAGTTGAGTCCCAGTCCGCGCAGCAGTACGTGCTCGCCGGGCCGGATGCCCGACAGGTCCACGTCGGCCGGGTTGGCGGGGGGCAGGTAGGTGAGCTGGTGGTGTTCGGCGTACCGGGCCAGTTCCCGTTCGGTTCGTGTGGGCTGTGCCGGTACGTGGCCCTGGGCCAGGACGACCGCGGACAGGCCGGTCAGGCGGGTGCCGTCCTCCAGGACGACGGTCTGCGGTGCGGGCTGCCCGGCCGGGGCGCCGTCGTCTTCGAGGGCGACGGCGCGCAGGGGGTGCGTGCGTACCGTGACGTGGGCGGCGGCGCCTGCGACGACCCGCTGGAAGGCCCAGGTGAGATAGGAGCCGTACAGGGCGCGGGTGGGGTAGGTGTCGGGGCCCAGGCGGCGTGCTTCGGCGAGGATCTGGTCGTCGTAGCCGGCGTGCGGGGCGGCCTCGAGGGTGTGCGAGACGAGGGCTTTGGCCCACTGGTACAGGCTGGGGCCCTCGTCCAGCGGTCCGTCGATGCGGACGCTGGCGTCGGTGTAGACCGTGACCTGGCAGGACACGGTGTTCATCAGCAGGTGCCGGGACTGTGTGGGGCGCCATACCCGTCCCGAGCCCGGCGGGTCGGGGTCGACGACGTGCACGGTGACGGTGTCCCAGCGGGGCGACTTCCGTTCCTGTGCGCTGAGCCGTTCCAGTACGGACAGGCCCCGCGGTCCTGCGCCGACGAGGCACACCTCCAAGTGCGTCGACGCTTCGCCGCCGTGGGACGCGGCGGATTCCCCGATGTCCGCGGAGCTGCGTGCGATCGGGTCGTCCAGAACATATCGAACGGCCGCCGTCACGGGCGGCCCTGCGGTGCGTACGGCGCTTACTGCGCGTTCGCCTCCATGCGTACCGTCCACAAGTGCCTCCTTCCTCCGCCACGTTCGGTGCAGGCGCTCAATCAGTGCTTGGACCTGGATGGAACCCGGCTCGAGAAGCGGGGGCGGGAAAGGGGCCGGCGTGTCCGGGCGGGGCGGGCGGTCATCTCCGGCGGGCCCCGAACGGGGCTGTATCGGGACTCCAGCAACGGTCGGTACGTTCGTCGAAAAGCAGTACCGGACCTTCCCCGGGGCCGGGAGCCACGCCGACAGGGCCGGGATATGGAAAGGGAACGCGGAGTTCCCTCCATGGCAGCGGTCGATGACGCGTGCAAAATTTTCACGCTCCGAAATCACCGGCAGTCATGGGGAACTCCCATGCGGTTCATGACGGTTGCGGAGGGCGAGCCGCCTCATGGAGGAGATT
Organism: Streptomyces rishiriensis; assembly: GCF_030815485.1. Taxonomy (NCBI): domain Bacteria; kingdom Bacillati; phylum Actinomycetota; class Actinomycetes; order Kitasatosporales; family Streptomycetaceae; genus Streptomyces; species Streptomyces rishiriensis. The sequence continues at coordinate 83,912 of NZ_JAUSWV010000003.1, forward strand.
CGATGACGACCGACCCGTGCCCCAGACAGCACGCCCGAGAGAGCCGCGCGGCCGGCGGGTCCGTCCTTTGTGCCGCCTGCGTCAGCCAGACGGCACGCAATCTGCGGGCGCTTCCCGGCCTCCACCAGGAGTCTTTGCACCAGGTGGCGCCGGCGTCCCGGCGCAGCAATCCCACCAGGGTGTCGGGAAGCCGCAGGCGAGATCACCTGAACATCGCGGTTCTCGACGCCCGTTACCACATCCTTGCCACGCTCGAGTCCTGGTCGGAAATCGTCGTGGAGGAGCTCGGCGCCGTCTTTCCGGCCCGTTCGGTTCCCCGGCTGGCCGAGTTTCTGGGACGGCACCTGGAGTGGATCGTGTCCCAGCCCCCGGCTGCCGATTTCGCGGACGAGATCGAAAGTCTCGTCGGTGAAATGCGCAGCACGATAGACCCCGAGCCCGGGAGCCTTCACACACTGATCCGCACGTGTGTCATGGACGACTGCGCGGGGACGATCAGCGCCTCTTTGAAGAACAGTCAGAACACGGGGAGCAGAAGCATTGAGTGCTCCGCCGGGCATTCATGGGAAACGCACGAATGGCTGCGCCTGAGGCAGCTCATGGAGCGGCAGCGAAAGGGTGTCGACGCATGATGAAACCGCCACGCCACAGGCTTGTTCCCACGAATGTGGCCGCGCTCGCCGCCGGGGTGTCCGAGGCGACCATCCGCAAGTGGGTGAGCCGCGGGAAGATCACCCGCTACGGCGCGCCGAACTGCCGCTCGGAGTTCGACATCGACGAGCTCACGGAGATCGCCCTGCAGCGCCGGTCCGGTCCCCCACCCGGCCGGCACGCGGGCCGGTGACCTTTCCCGCAGCGCGCGCCGCGCCGTTGTCGGCGCCGGACCGCGGCAGCCGGCGGGTTGCCCGCTCGGGGCGGGGCGCCGGTCCCGGCCCCGCACGGCATGCAGCACATCGGAGCCGGCCCGGCGCCCGGTCTCATTTCTTCCAATCGATCTGGACGATGCGATCTCTATGCAGAAACGACAAGGGGAGCTGAGTGCGTTGACGCTACCGACCTCAGTGGAGGGGGTCTCCAAAGACCACCGGGTTCGCTCGGTCGGCATCGGCCGCGCCCACGCCAAGGCCATTTTGCTGGGCGAGCACGCGGTCGTCTACGGGACCCCTGCGCTCGCTCTGCCGATTCCGCAGCTGACGGTCACGGCCAGCGCGGGTTGGTCTTCGGGCGCCGGTGACGCCCAGGGCGACTTGTCCTTCACCATGACCGGTTCCGCCTCCCGGGCGGTGGTGACCCAGGCCTCCGACGGTCTGCGGCGGCTGGCGGCGGCCTTCAGGGCGCGGATGGGCGTGCCGGGGCGGCCGCACCTGGACGTGATTCTCGACGGCGCCATCCCGCCCGGGCGGGGGCTGGGCTCCAGTGCGGCGAACTCGCGGGCGATCGTCCTGGCGCTGGCCGACCTCTTCGGCCGCGACCTGAGCGAGCAGACGGCGTTCGACCTGGTGCAGACGGCGGAGAACGTGACGCACGGCCGGGCCAGCGGCGTCGACGCGGTGACCGTCGGCGCGTCGGCGCCGCTGCTGTTCCACGAGGGCCGGTCGCAGGAACTGAGCGTCGGCTGCGAGGGCTTGTTCATCATCGCCGACAGCGGCACCGCCGGCAGCACCAGGGAAGCCGTGGAGCTGCTGCGGGAGGGGTTCGGGCGGGAGGCCGCGGCGCAGGGGCGGTTCCTGCGCCGTGCCGCGCAGCTCGTCGGCGAGGCCCAGCAGGCCCTCGCCGAGGGCGACCCGGGCGCGCTGGGCGAGCGGATGAGCGACTATCACCGGCTGCTGGCCGCGGCCGGGCTGAGCACGAGCAGGATCGACACGATGGTCGAGGCCGCGCTGGGGGCGGGCAGCCTCGGCGCGAAGATCACCGGTGGTGGTCTGGGCGGCTGCGTGCTGGCCCTCACCCAGCCGGAGCGGGCGCGGCAGGTCGCCGGGCAGCTGCACGAGGCCGGCGCCGTGCAGACGTGGGTCGTGCCGCTGAGGAGGCTCGCCGATCATGCGCTCTGAACAGCGGACCGTGCCGGTGCCCGCGGGCCGCGGCAGCGGGGCGGGGACCGCCACCGCCGTCGCGCATCCCAACATCGCGCTGGTGAAGTACTGGGGCAAGCGCGACGAGCGGCTGTTCCTGCCCCGCACCGACAGCCTGTCGATGACCCTGGACATCTTCCCGACGACCACCCGGGTGCGGCTCGCCCCCGGGGCGGAGCACGACACGCTCACCTTCAACGGCGCACCCGCGACGGGAGAGGCCCGCCGGCGGATCGCGGCGTTCCTGGACCTCGTGCGGGAGCGGGCCGCACTGGGCCACCGGGCCGTCGTCGACACCGTCAACACCGTCCCCACCGGGGCGGGTCTGGCGTCCTCGGCCAGCGGATTCGCGGCGCTGGCCGTCGCCGCCGCCGCCGCGTACGGGCTGGCGCTGGACGCCACCGCGCTGTCGCGGCTGGCCCGGCGCGGATCCGGGTCGGCCTCGCGGTCGCTGTTCGGCGATTTCGCCGTCTGGCACGCCGGTGTGAGCGCCGGCACGGCCGAGCAGGCGGATCTGAGTTCGTACGCCGAACCGGTGCACGCCGCGCCGCTCGATCCGGCGCTGGTCATCGCGGTCGTCGACGCGGGCCCCAAGGCGGTCTCCAGCCGTGAGGCGATGCGCCGCACCGTCGGCACCTCGCCGCTGTACGAGCCGTGGGCGCACTCCAGCGGGGCCGACCTGGCCGACATGCGGGCGGCGCTGGGCCGCGGCGACCTGGAGGCGGTGGGAGAGATCGCGGAACGCAACGCGCTCGGCATGCACGCCACGATGCTGGCGGCGCGTCCCGCGGTGCGGTACATGTCGCCGGCCTCGCTCACCGTGCTGGACAGCGTGCTGCAGCTGCGGCGCGAGGGCACGGCGGCCTACGCGACCATGGACGCCGGGCCGAACGTGAAGGTGCTGTGCCGGCGCGCGGACGCGCAGCGGGTGGCCGCGGCCGTGCGCAGTGCCGTCCCGGGCCGCGCGGTGCACATCGCCGGGCCGGGCCCGGGCGCCCGTCTGCTGAGCGAGGACGGGCGATGACCTCCCGGGGCACGGTCGTGCGGCGCGCGCCGGGCAAGCTGTTCGTCGCGGGCGAGTACGCGGTGGTGGACCCCGGCAACACGGCGATCCTGGTGGCGGTCGACCGGTACATCACCGTCACCGTGTCCCACACGGACTTCGCCGGTGTCGTGATCTCCTCCGACCTGTTCGCGCAGCCGGTGCGCAGGCAGTGGCGGGACGGCCGGCTGAGCACAGGCGGCGAGGAGGCGGCCCATGTGGTGGCCGCGATCGAGACCGTGGGCGAGCTGCTGGCCGAACGCGGCCTGGCGGTGCCCGCGCTGAGCGTGTCGGTCACCAGCACGCTGCACGAGGCGGGCCGCAAGTACGGCCTGGGCTCCAGCGGCGCGGTGACGGTGGCGACGGTCGCCGCCGTGGCGTCGTACTGCGGGCTCGAGCTCTCCCGTGAGGCGCGGTTGCGTCTCGCGCTGCTCGCCGGCGCCCGCGTCGATCCCACGGGCTCCGGCGGTGATCTCGCCGCCGCCGCCTTCGGCGGCTGGATCGCCTACCGGGCGCCCGACCGCGGCGAGGTGCTCGCCCTGGCGCGCAGCCGGGGCGTCGAGGCGGCGCTCGCCGCCTGCTGGCCGGGGTTCTCGGTGCGCCGGCTGCCGCCGCCCAGCGGGCTGCGGCTGGAGGTCGGCTGGACGGGCAGCCCGGCCTCCACCACCTCCCTGGTGTCCGGTCTGCACCGGCGGGCCTGGCGGGGCAGCGCCTCGCACCGCGCGTTCGTGGACCGCACACACGACGTCGTCCGGGCCTCGGTCGACGCGCTCGAGACCGGCGACGGCCCCGGCCTGCTGCGCCAGATCCGGCGCGCCCGGCAGGAGCTGGCCCGTCTCGACGACGAAGTCGGCCTGGGCATCTTCACGCCCCAGCTGAGGGCACTGTGCGCCGCCGCGGAGAACGCCGGCGGCGCGGCCAAGCCCTCGGGGGCGGGGGGAGGCGACTGCGGCATCGCCCTGCTGGACGCCGAGGCCGCGCACGATCTGTCGCTGTTACGGCAACGGTGGGCCGCGGCCGGGGTGCTGCCCCTGCCGGTTCGTCCCGCCATGGAAAGGAACGAGGAATGACCAGCGCTCAGCGCAAGGACGACCACGTCCGGCTCGCCCTGGAGCAGCAGCACACGCACAGCGGACGCAACCAGTTCGACGAGGTGTCCTTCGTCCACCATGCCCTGGCCGGCATCGACCGGCCGGACGTGTCCTTGGCCACGACGTTCGCCGGCATCACCTGGCGGGCGCCGCTCTACATCAACGCGATGACCGGCGGCAGCGTCAAGACCGGTGCCATCAACCGGGACCTGGCCATCGCCGCCCGGGAGAGCGGGGTGGCCATCGCCTCGGGCTCCATGCACGCCTACTTCAAGGACCCCTCGTGCGCGGACACCTTCCGGGTGCTGCGCGAGGAGAACCCGGACGGGTTCGTCATGGCGAACGTCAACGCGACGGCGTCGACGGACAACGCGCGGCGCGCCATCGACCTGATCCGGGCCGACGCCCTGCAGATCCACCTCAACACGGCGCAGGAGACGCCCATGCCGGAGGGGGACCGCTCCTTCGGGTCCTGGGCGGCGCAGATCGAGCGGATCGCGGCGGCCGTCGACGTCCCCGTCATCGTCAAGGAGGTCGGCAACGGGCTGAGCCGTCAGACGATCCTGGCGCTGGTGAACCTGGGCGTCGCGGCGGCCGACGTCAGCGGCCGGGGCGGCACGGACTTCGCCCGGATCGAGAACGGCCGGCGTGAACTCGCCGACTACGCCTACCTGCACGACTGGGGGCAGTCCACCGCCGCCTGCCTGCTGGACGCGCAGGACAGCGGCCTGCCCCTGCTGGCCTCGGGCGGTGTCCGCAACCCGCTCGACGTCGCGCGCGCCCTCGCCCTGGGCGCCGGCGCCGTCGGATCGTCCGGCGGGTTCCTGCGCGTGCTGCTCGACGGCGGCGTGCCGGCGCTGATCGCGCGGCTCGCGGCGTGGCTCGAGCAGCTGGCGGCCCTGCAGACCATGCTCGGCGCCCGCACACCGGCCGACCTCGCACGCTGCGATCTGCTGATCCACGGCGATCTGAGGTCCTTCTGCAGCGACCGGGGCGTCGACACGCGGCGCCTCGCCCAGCGTTCCAGCTCCATCGACGCCCTCCACGAGATGACGGGAAGCACACGATGACTGATGCCCACGCGATCGCCGGCATCCCGATGAGGTGGGTGGGCCCCCTGCGCATCTCGGGGAACGTCGCCGACACCGAGATCCAGGTACCGCTCGCCACCTACGAGTCGCCGCTGTGGCCCTCCGTGGGGCGCGGCGCGAAGGTCTCCCGGCTGGCCGAGAAGGGGATCGTCGCCACCCTCGTCGACGAGCGGATGACCCGCTCGGTCCTCGTCGAGGCGACCGACGCGCAGACCGCGCTCACGGCCGCGCGGACCATCGAGGCCCGCATCGACGAGCTGCGCGAAGTGGTGCGCGGCTGCAGCCGGTTCGCCCAGCTGATCGGCGTCCGGCACGAGATCACGGCCAACCTGCTGTTCATCCGGTTCGAGTTCTCCACCGGTGACGCCTCCGGGCACAACATGGCCACCCTGGCCTCCGACGCGCTGCTGGGGCACCTGCTGCAGAGCGTCGAGGGCATCTCCTACGGATCGATCTCGGCGAACTACTGCACGGACAAGAAGGCCACCGCCATCAACGGCATCCTGGGCCGCGGCAAGAACGTGGTCACCGAGCTGCTGGTGCCGCGTGAGGTGGTGGCCGGGGTCCTGCACACGACGGCCGCGAAGATCGTCGAGCTGAACATCCGCAAGAACCTGCTCGGGACCCTGCTCGCCGGCGGTGTCCGCTCGGCGAACGCCCACTACGCGAACATGCTGCTCGCGTTCTACCTGGCGACCGGCCAGGACGCGGCCAACATCGTCGAGGGCTCGCAGGGCGTCGTCATGGCCGAGGACCGCGACGGCGACCTCTACTTCTCCTGCACCCTGCCGAACCTGATCGTGGGCACCGTGGGCAACGGCAAGGGCCTGGGGTTCGTGGAGACGAACCTGACCCGGCTGGGCTGCAAGGCCGACCGCGAGCCCGGCGCCAACGCCCGCCGGCTCGCCGTCCTGGCGGCGGCCACGGTGCTGTGCGGTGAGCTCTCGCTGCTCGCGGCGCAGACCAATCCGGGTGAACTCATGCGCGCGCACGTCCAGTTGGAACGCGACAACACGACCGCGAAGGTTGGTGTATGAGGTATGTCCATATCCATCGGAATCCACGATCTGTCGATCGCGACGGCCGAGTTCGTCCTGCCGCACACGGCGCTCGCCGCCTACAACGGCACCGACATCGGCAAGTACCACGTGGGCATCGGCCAGGAGTCGATGAGTGTTCCCGCCGCTGACGAGGACATCGTGACGATGGGTGCGGCGGCGGCCGCACCGATCATCGCCCGGCACGGCAAGGACCGCATCCGCACGGTCGTCTTCGCCACCGAGTCCTCGATCGACCAGGCGAAGGCCGCCGGGGTGTACGTCCATTCGCTGCTCGGGCTGCAGTCGGCGACCCGCGTCGTCGAACTGAAGCAGGCCTGCTACGGGGCGACGGCGGCCCTGCAGTTCGCCATCGGCCTGGTGCAGCGCGACCCCGCCCAGCAGGTCCTGGTGATCGCCAGCGACGTCTCCAAATACGAGCTGGACAGCCCCGGTGAGGCCACCCAGGGCGCGGCCGCGGTGGCCATGCTGGTCTCGGTCGACCCCGCCCTGGTGCGCATCGAGGACCCCTCCGGCCTGTTCACCGCCGACGTCATGGACTTCTGGCGGCCGAACTACCGCGATGCGGCCCTGGTCGACGGGCAGGAGTCCATCGGCGCCTACCTGCAGGCGGCGGAGGGCACCTGGAAGGACTACACGGAGCAGGGCGGCCGCTCGCTCGAGGAGTTCGCCGCGTTCTGCTACCACCAGCCGTTCACGAAGATGGCCTACAAGGCCCACCGTCACCTGCTGAACTACTGCGGCTACGACACCGACAAGGACGTCATCGCCCGCGATCTGGGGCAGACCACCGCCTACAACACCGTGATCGGCAACAGCTACACCGCGTCGGTGTACCTGGGCCTGGCCGCGCTGCTGGACCAGGCGGACGACCTGAGCGGCCGGCCCGTCGCCTTCCTCAGCTACGGCTCCGGCAGCGTCGCGGAGTTCTTCGCCGGGACCGTGGTCGCCGGCTACCGCGAGCACCTGCGGACCGAGGAGAACCAGGAGGCGATCAGCCGGCGCACACCGGTCGACTACGCCGGCTACCGCGCACTGCACGAGTTCAAGTTCCCCGCCGACGGCGGCGACCACGCCACCCCCGAGCAGACGACGGGGCCGTTCCGGCTGGCCGGGATCAGCGGCCACAAGCGCCTCTACCAGCGGCGCTAGCGCGCCGCCCGGGCGCGCACAGGCAGACGGGGCGGCCTTCACCGGGGCCGCCCCGCCTGCCCGGCGCCCTGTTCGCACCGTTTTCCAACACCACCTGAGGGGAGGGCAGCCGCATGCAAGACGTGACGATCCTCGGTACGGGCAGCCCCATGAAGGACGTCAGGATCCTCGGTACGGGTGCCTGTGTGCCGGACCGGATCGTCTCCAACGACGAGGTCGGTGCGCCGGCCGGGGTCGACGACGCATGGATCACCCGCAAGACCGCGATCCGCGAGCGGCGCTGGGCCGCCCCGGAGCAGGCCACGTCGGACCTGGCCACGGCCGCGGCGCGGGCCGCGATGGAATCGGCCGGCATCACGGCCGAGCAGCTGTCGGTGATCGCGGTCGCCACGTCCACCCCGGACCGGCCCCAGCCGCCGACGGCCGCCTACGTCCAGCGCAATCTCGGCGCGTCCGGCACCGCGGCGTTCGACGTCAACGCGGTGTGTTCGGGCACCGTGTTCGCGCTCTCCGCGGTCGGCAGCGTCATCCTGCGGCGGGGCGGCTGTGCGCTGGTCATCGGCGCCGACGTGTACTCGCGCATCCTGAACCCGGCCGACCGCAAGACGGTCATCCTGTTCGGCGACGGCGCCGGCGCGATGGTCCTGGGCCCGGCCGACCGGGGCCCGCTGGTGCGCCATGTCGCCCTGCACACGTTCGGCGCGCTCGCGGACCTGATCCAGGTGCCCGCGGGCGGCAGCCGGCTGCCCGCCGACCAGGGCGCCCTCGACGCCGGGCTGCAGTACTTCGCGATGGACGGGCGCGAGGTGCGCCGCTTCGTGGTGGAGGAACTGCCGCAGCTGGTCAAGGGATTCCTCCACGAGGCCGGCGTCGGAGCGGAGGACATCAGCCACTTCATCCCGCACCAGGCCAACGGCATCATGCTCGACGAGGTCTTCGCGGACCTGTCCCTGCCCCGCGCCACCATGCACAAGACGGTGACGCACTACGGCAACACCGGGGCCGCCTCCATCCCGATCACCTTGGACGCGGCCGTCCGCGAGGGCGCCTTCCGCCCGGGCGAGCTGATCCTGATGGCCGGATTCGGCGGCGGCATGGCCGCGAGTTTCGCGCTGGTCCAGTGGTGAGGACCGCCCGCGAACGTGCCGGGACCACCCCGTGCCGCGCCCGCCCGCCCCGGCACCACTGACCCCCTCGAACCCCTCAGCCCCGGCCCGGGCCGAGGGGTTCACCGCGCTGATGGCCGGCACCATCGGCCGGCCCGGCCCCGGCGCCTGGCGCCCGCGGCTGCCCCGCCTGGACATCGACGAGGTCGTCACCACCGTCCGAGCCCCGCCCCGCCGGCAGCTGGTGACCACACCCCACACCCCGCACCCCGCACCCCGCACTCCCGTATCCCGGCACAGGGCTGCGCAGTGCGGGGCGCAGGCGCACCTGTCGTCCCGGCACAGGGCTGCGGGGGCGGCGGGGGCACGCCCGGGTCGTGACCGCTGCGGGGCACGCCCGGGTCGCCGTCAGGCGGCCGCACGCCGGTGCTCTGCGCGCCGGCGGCTGTCCGGCCGGCGGCTGTCCGGCCGGCGGCTGTCCGGCCGGCGGCTGTCCGGCCGGCGGCTGCGGGCCCCGCAGCGGTCACCAACTCCCTTACGGACGCGGCTGGCCGGGCCCCGCCGGGCCGGCCGTGTCCCGGACGGCGGGGGCCGGCGCGCAGGCCCGCCGGCGCCTGCCGTGCGCCGAACACCGAGGGCCTGCCCGGCGGAGCGGGGCGCGGACGCGGGGTCCGCACCCTGATCCGCCGGACAGGCCCCGGGCGGGGTCAGCTGCCGTCACGGACGCGGTCGTAGGCCGGCCACAGTTCGTGGGCGAGCAGCATCTCCTGTTCGGACAGCGGGATGTCTTCCCGCAGCCGCTCGGGGTGGGCGGGCGGTGGCCCGCCGGCCCCCGGCGGCAGTTCCATGAACCGTGCCCGGGCGTAGCGCACCAGGCGGCTCTTGGGGCGTGCGGCGAAACGGGACGGGTCCATGCCCTGCACCGCCTCGGGCCCCACATAGAGGGCTCCCAGGCACGCCAGCGCCCGCCCCACGGCCCGCAGCAGGCCGTTGATCAGCCGCAGAGCGCCACGCAGTATCCGAAGAATCATGTCTGCACCTCCGCACCTCCACTCGTCGTTGCTACAGAGACTGGCAAGGTTCACTCGTGGACCGATCGAGGAGGCGTGGCGCACGGCGATGCTGTTTTTCGGCCCCCGGGCGCCCTGTTCCGGTGCGGGCGGCGCCGTACCGCGGGCGCGGCAGGGCGCGGGTGCGGCGGTGGGCGGGCGCGGCGGTGGGCGGGCAGGACGACGAGGCGCGCTGCAGCGGATGCGTGCAGCGCGCCTCGGTGTGGTGGCGGGGGTCAGTCGATACCGCGTACGAGATGGGACTCCCCCATGTCGTCCTCGTCGATGCCGGCGAGCCGGAGCGGCGGGGCCGGGGCGTCCTGGGGCTGCCTGTGGTCCTCCTTCGAAAGGTCGTGCACCTGGTCCTCCTTGGGTCGGTCGGCTCAGTAGCGGTAGTGGTCCGGCTTGTAGGGGCCTGCGGCGTCGACGCCGATGTAGGCGGCCTGGTCGGGGCGCAGCGTGGTGAGTTTGACGCCGAGTGCGTCCAGGTGGAGGCGGGCGACCTTCTCGTCGAGGTGCTTGGGCAGGGTGTGGACGCCGGTCGGGTACTGCTCGGGCTTGGTGAACAGCTCGATCTGGGCCAGGGTCTGGTCGGCGAAGGAGTTGGACATCACGAAGGAGGGGTGGCCGGTGGCGTTGCCCAGGTTGAGCAGGCGGCCCTCGGACAGCACGATGAGGACCTTGCCGTCCGCGAAGGTCCAGGTGTGGACCTGCGGCTTGACCTCGTCCTTGACGATGCCGGGGATGCGGGCGAGGCCGGCCATGTCGATCTCGTTGTCGAAGTGGCCGATGTTCCCGACGATGGCCTGGTGCTTCATCCGGGCCATGTCGGCGGCCATGATGATGTCCTTGTTGCCGGTGGTGGTGATGAAGATGTCGGCCGTCTCGACGACCTCGTCGAGCGTGGTGACCTGGTAGCCGTCCATCGCCGCCTGCAGCGCGCAGATCGGGTCGATCTCGGTGATGATCACCCGGGCGCCCTGGCCGCGCAGCGACTCCGCGCTCCCCTTGCCGACATCGCCGTAGCCGAAGACGACGGCGGTCTTGCCGCCGATGAGGACGTCGGTGGCGCGGTTGATGCCGTCGATCAGGGAGTGGCGGCAGCCGTACTTGTTGTCGAACTTGGACTTGGTGACGGCGTCGTTGACGTTGATCGCCGGGAACAGCAGGGCGCCCTCGCGCTGCATCTCGTACAGGCGGTGGACACCGGTCGTGGTCTCCTCGGTCACGCCGCGGATCTCCGAGGCGAGCTGCGTCCACTTCTGCGAGCCCTCGGTGATGGTGCGGTTGAGGAGCTCGAGGACGACGCGGTGCTCGTCGTTGTCGGCGGTGTCGACGGAGGGGACCTTGCCGGCCTTCTCGTACTCGACGCCCTTGTGGACCAGCAGGGTGGCGTCGCCGCCGTCGTCGAGGATCATGTTCGGGCCGGCGTGCCCGGGCCAGGTCAGCGCCTGCTCGGTGCACCACCAGTACTCCTGGAGGGTCTCGCCCTTCCAGGCGAAGACCGGGACGCCCTGCGGGTCCTCGGGGGTGCCGTGGGGGCCGACGGCGACGGCGGCGGCCGCGTGGTCCTGGGTGGAGAAGATGTTGCAGGACACCCAGCGGACCTCGGCGCCGAGGGCGACCAGGGTCTCGATCAGGACGGCGGTCTGCACCGTCATGTGCAGCGAGCCCGTGATGCGGGCGCCGGCCAGCGGCTGCGTCTCGGCGTACTCCTTGCGGATCGCCATCAGGCCGGGCATCTCGTGCTCGGCCAGGGTGATCTCCTTGCGGCCGAACGCGGCCAGGGAGAGATCGGCGACCTTGAAGTCCGTGAAGTCAGTGCTGGGCTGCGAGGACATGCCGGGTACTCCTTGAGTTCGTTACGTTGCGGTGGATTTCGAGCGTCGCCGTCGAGCGGTTCAGGGTGATGTAGTGCAGTCCGGGGGCGCCTTCGGCGAGGAGCCGCTGGGCCATCGCGGTGGCGTGCTCGACGCCGATGCGGTGGCCGTCGGCGGGGTCGTCGCGCACGGCGTCCAGGCGGTGGGCCAGGTCCTCGGGGAAGGCGGCGCCGCTGAGTTCGGCGAAGCGGGCGATCTGGCGTACGTCGGTGGCCGGCATGATCTCCGGGATGATCGGGGTGTCGCAGCCCGCGGCGGTCACCCGGTCGCGCAGCCGCAGATAGTCCTCGACGCGGAAGAACATCTGGGTGATGGCGTAGTCGGCGCCCGCCCTGCACTTGGCGACGAAGTGGCGGATCTCGCTGTCCCAGTCCGATGAGCGCGGATGGCGCTCCGGGAAGGCCGCCACGCCGACGCTGAAGTCCCCCGACTCCTTGACCAGGGCGACCAGTTCATGGGCGTGGGTGAAGCCGTCGGGGTGCGCTGTCCAGGGGCCGTTCGGGTCGCCGGGCGGGTCGCCGCGCAGGGCGAGGACGTCGCGCACGCCGGCGTCGGCGTACTGGCCGATGATGTGGCGCAGTTCCGCCACCGAGTGGCCGACCGCGGTCAGGTGGGCGACGGGGCGCAGGGTCGTCTGGGCGGCGATCCGTTTGGTCACCTCGACGGTGCGGTCCCGGGAGGAGCCGCCGGCGCCGTAGGTGACCGAGACGAAGGTGGGCGCGAGGGGTTCGATCCGGCGGATCGCCTCCCACAGCGTCCGTTCGCCCTTGGCCGTCTTGGGCGGGAAGAACTCGAAGGAGAACGACGGGCCTGCCCGGCCGAGGGTGTCGCGCAGGGTGGTCATGTGCGGCCTCCGGCGTTGAAGTAGCTGGCCTCGGGGTGGTGCACGACGATGGCGTCCGTGGACTGTTCGGGGTGCAGCTGGAACTCCTCGGACAGGTGGACGCCGATGCGCTCGGGCCGCAGCAGGCCGGCGATCTTGGCGCGGTCCTCCAGGTCGGGGCAGGCCGGGTAGCCCAGGGAGTAGCGGCAGCCCTGGTACTCGGTGCGGAACATGGCGTCCAGTGAGGTGGGGTCGGCCGAGGCGATACCGAGTTCGGCGCGCACGCGTGCGTGCCAGTACTCGGCGAGGGCCTCGGCCAATTGCACGGACAGGCCGTGCAGTTCGAGGTAGTCGCGGTAGGCGTCGGCCTCGAAGAGCTTCGCGGTCTCCTCGCCGATGCGGGAGCCGACGGTGACGACCTGGAGGGCGACGACGTCGCTCTCCCCCGACTCCTGGGGGCGGAAGAAGTCGGCCAGGCACAGGCGGCGGCCGCGGCGCTGGCGGGGGAAGGAGAAGCGGGTCAGTTCGGAGCCGTTGTCGTCCAGCAGGATCAGGTCGTCGCCCTTGGAGACGGCACGGAAGTAGCCGTGCACGACGGCCGCCTCGAGGAGGTTGTCGGTCTGGAGCCGGTCGAGCCAGCCGCGCAGGCGGGGCCGGCCCTCGGTCTCGAGGAGTTCCTCGTAGGTCGGGCCGCCGCCGGCGCGGGTCTGCTTCAGGCCCCACTGGCCCTTGAACAGGGCGTTCTCGTCGAGCCAGGAGGCGTAGTCCCTGAGCGGGATGCCCTTGATGACGCGGGTGCCCCAGAACGGCGGGGTGGGCACAGGGTTGTCGGTGGCGACGTCGGAGCGTCCTTCTTCGGGGCGCTCCTGGGGGATGACGGGGGCACTGGCGGTGGTCCTGACCCGGCGCTGCTTCAGCTCGGGCAGTTTCGCGCCGGGTACCTGCCGTTTGACGGCGATGAGGGCGTCCATCAGGCGCAGGCCCTCGAAGGCGTCGCGGGCGTAGCGGACCTCGCCCTGGTAGATCTCGTGCAGGTCCTGCTCGACGTAGGCGCGGGTGAGGGCGGCGCCGCCGAGGATGACGGGGTAGTCGGCGGCCATCTTGCGCTGGTTGAGCTCCTCCAGGTTCTCCTTCATGATCACCGTGGATTTGACCAGCAGGCCGGACATGCCGATGACGTCGGCGCGGTGCTCCTGCGCGGCTTCCAGGATCGCGGAGACGGGCTGTTTGATGCCGAGGTTGACGACGGTGTAGCCGTTGTTGGACAGGATGATGTCGACGAGGTTCTTGCCGATGTCGTGGACGTCGCCGCGCACGGTCGCCAGCACGATGGTGCCCTTGCCCTCGTCGTCGGTCTTCTCCATGTGCGGCTCGAGATGAGCCACCGCGGTCTTCATCACCTCGGCGGACTGCAGCACGAACGGCAGCTGCATCTGCCCGGAACCGAACAGCTCACCGACCACCTTCATGCCGTCCAGGAGCGTCTCGTTGACGATGTCCAGAGCGGGCCGGCTCCGCAGGGCCTCGTCGAGATCGGCCTCCAGGCCGTTCTTCTCACCGTCGATGATCCGGCGCTTGAGGCGCTCGTCCAGCGGCAGCGCGGCCAGTTCCCCGGCCCTGCCCGCCTTCAGCGACTTGGTGGTGGCCCCCTCGAACAGCGCCATCAGCTTCTGCAGCGGGTCGTAGCCCTCGGCACGGCGGTCGTAGATCAGATCGAGGGCGGTGGCCACCTCCTCCTCACTGAACCGGGCGATGGGCAGAATCTTCGACGCGTGCACGATCGCCGAGTCCAGACCCGCCTTCACGCACTCGTCGAGGAAGACCGAGTTCAGCAGCACCCGCGCGGCCGGGTTCAGACCGAAGGAGATGTTCGACAGACCCAGCGTCGTCTGCACGTCGGGGCGGCGGCGCTTGAGTTCACGGATCGCCTCGATCGTGGCGACACCGTCGCCCCGCGACTCCTCCTGACCGGTGCAGATGGTGAAGGTCAGGGTGTCGATGAGGATGTCGCACTCCTGGATGCCCCAGTTGCCGGTCAGATCCTCGATGAGCCGCTCGGCGATGGCCACCTTCGTCTCGACCGTGCGGGCCTGGCCCTCCTCGTCGATGGTCAGCGCGATCAGCGCCGCCCCGTGCTCGCGGGCCAGCTCCGTCACCTTCACGAAGCGCGATTCGGGGCCGTCACCGTCCTCGTAGTTCACCGAGTTGATGACCGCCCGCCCGCCCAGCCGCTCCAGACCCGCCCGCAGGACGTCGATCTCCGTGGAGTCCAGCACGATCGGCAGCGTCGACGCGGTCGCGAAACGCCCCGCCAGCTCGTCCATGTCCGCGACACCGTCACGGCCCACGTAGTCCACGCACAGGTCGAGCATGTGCGCGCCCTCACGGATCTGCTCGCGGGCCATCTCCACACAGTCGTCCCAGCGGCCCTCCAGCATCGCCTCACGGAACTTCCTCGAACCGTTGGCGTTCGTCCGCTCACCGATCGCCAGGTACGCGGTGTCCTGACGGAACGGGACGCTCTGGTAGAGCGAGGCGGCGCCGGGCTCGGGGCGCGGGTCGCGTGGTGGCGGGGTCATGGCGCGCACCCGGTCGGCGACCTGGCGCAGATGCTCCGGTGTGGTGCCGCAGCAGCCGCCGACCAGCGACAGGCCGTACTCGCGGACGAAGTTCTCCTGGGCGTCGGCCAGTTCGGAGGCGCTCAGCGGGTAGTGGGCGCCGTTCGTGCCCAGGACCGGCAGGCCCGCGTTGGGCATGCAGGACAGCGGGATGCGGGAGTGGCGGGCCAGGTGGCGCAGGTGCTCGCTCATCTCGGCGGGGCCGGTCGCGCAGTTCAGGCCGATCATGTCGATGCCGAGGGGTTCCAGCGCGGTCAGCGCGGCGCCGATCTCGGAGCCGAGCAGCATGGTGCCGGTCGTCTCCACCGTCACGGACACGATGAGCGGCACGTCCAGGCCCAGCGCCTGCAGGGCGCGGCGGGCGCCGAGGACGGAGGCCTTGGTCTGCAGCAGGTCCTGGGTGGTCTCCACGAGCAGCGCGTCGGCGCCGCCCGCGACCAGGCCCTCGGCGTTTTGCTGGTAGGCGTCGCGCAGGACGGTGTAGGGGGCGTGGCCCAGGGTGGGCAGCTTGGTGCCGGGGCCGATCGAGCCCAGCACCCAGCGGGTGCGGCCGTCGCGTGCGGTGAAGGCGTCGGCGCTCTCGCGGGCCACGCGGGCGCCGGCCTGGGACAGTTCGTGGACGCGTCCGGCGATGTCGTACTCGCCGAGGGCGGCGTGGTTGGCGCCGAAGGTGTTCGTCTCGACGCAGTCGACGCCCGCGTCGAAGTAGGCGCGGTGCACCGAGGCCACGATGTCGGGGCGGGTGACGTTGAGGATCTCGTTGCAGCCCTCGAGCTGCTCGAAGTCCTCCAGGGTGGGCTCCTGGGCCTGGAGCATGGTGCCCATCGCGCCGTCGGCCACCACCACACGGGTGGCGAGCGCCTCGCGGAGCGCGGTGATGCGGGCCTTGTGCTCAGCGCTCATGACTGTTCTCCGAGGACGGATGCGAGCGGGCCGCTCGCCTGGGGGCCGTAGGTTCGCTCGACGAGGGCGGACAGCTGCGCCGGGTCGACCTCGTAGGACTGTGAGCCGACCGCGCCGAGGACCACGGCGGCCAGCGCGTTTCCCAGCCGGGCCGCGGGCTCCAGCGGCGCGCCGTGGCTGACGGCGGCCAGGAAGCCGGCGCGGAAGGCGTCGCCGACGCCGGTGGGGTCGCTGGTGTGGGCGCCGGGGACCGCGGGGACGACGAGCGGGGGCTGTCCGGCGCGTTCGACCCGTACGCCCTTCTCGCCCAGGGTGGTCACCCAGGTGCCGGCGGCCGCGAGGACCTCGTCATGGGTGAAGCCGGTGCGCTCCTTGAGCAGTGCGGCCTCGTACTCGTTGGTGAACAGCCAGGTGGCGCCGTCCACCAGGGCACGGACCTGGTCGCCGTCCAGGCGGGCCAGCTGCTGCGAGGGGTCGGCGGCGAAGGGGACGCCCAGGGCCCGGCACTGGGCGGTGTGGCGCAGCATCGCCGCCGGATCGTTGGGCGAGACGAGGACCAGGCCCGGCCGTTCGGGGCCGGTGAGCAGGGGGTGCAGGTCGATGTCGTGCGCCGTGGTCATCGCGCCGGCGTAGAACGCGGCGATCTGGTTGGCGTCCTCGTCGGTGATGCACAGGAAGCGGGCGGTCTGCCGGTCGGGGCAGACCCGCACTGCCGCGGTGTCGACGCCGTGTTCCTTCAGCCACACCTCGTACTCGGCGAAGTCCGGGCCGACCGCCCCGACCAGGAGCGGTGACAGTCCGAAGCCGCCGAGGCCGAAGGCGATGTTGGCGGCGACGCCGCCGCGGCGCACCTCCAGGCGGTCGACGAGGAAGGACAGCGAGACATGGGCGAGCTGGTCGGGCAGCAGCTGGTCCGCGAACCGTCCGGGGAAAACCATCAGATGGTCGGTGGCTATGGATCCTGTCACCGCGATGCGCACAAGTACTCCTTCGCTCGCTTCGGTCGCTGATCGCCGGTGGTGCGCGGCGTCGGCCGCGACCGTCGGGCCCGGCCGTCCAAGGGGTCAAGCTCAGCTGTCCGCGGCTGCCTTGAGCTGCTGGGCACGGTCGGTGCGTTCCCAGGTGAAGTCCGGCAGTTCGCGGCCGAAGTGGCCGTAGGCGGCGGTCTGGGCGTAGATCGGGCGCAGCAGGTCGAGGTCGCGGATGATCGCGGCCGGGCGCAGGTCGAAGACCTCCCCGATGGCCTGCTGGATCTTCTCCACCGCGACGGTGTGGGTGCCGAAGGTCTCCACGAACAGCCCCACCGGCTCGGCCTTGCCGATCGCGTACGCCACCTGCACCTCGCACCGTGAGGCCAGGCCGGCCGCGACGACGTTCTTGGCGACCCAGCGCATCGCGTAGGCGGCGCTGCGGTCCACCTTGGAGGGGTCCTTGCCGGAGAAGGCGCCGCCGCCGTGGCGGGCCATGCCCCCGTACGTGTCGATGATGATCTTGCGTCCGGTCAGGCCGGCGTCGCCCATCGGGCCGCCGATCTCGAAGCGTCCCGTCGGGTTGACGAGCAGGCGGTACCCGTCCGTCTCCAGCTTGATGCCCTCGTCGGCGAGCTGGCCCAGCACATGCTCGACGACCTCCTGGCGGATGTCGGGGGTGAGCAGGGACTCCAGGTCGATGTCGCAGGCATGCTGCGAGGAGACCACCACGGTGTCCAGGCGGACCGCTTTGTCGCCGTCGTACTCGATGGTGACCTGCGTCTTGCCGTCGGGCCGCAGATAGGGGACGGTGCCGTCCTTGCGGACCTGGGTCAGACGGCGCGACAGCCGGTGCGCCAGCTCGATGGGCAGCGGCATCAGGTTCGGCGTCTCGTCCGTCGCGTAGCCGAACATCAGGCCCTGGTCGCCGGCGCCCTGCCGGTCCAGCTCGTCCTCGTCGCCCTCGACCCGTGACTCGTACGCCGTGTCCACGCCCTGGGCGATGTCCGCCGACTGCGCGCCGATGGACACCGAGACCCCGCACGAGGCCCCGTCGAAGCCCTTGGCCGACGAGTCGTAACCGATGTCGAGGATGGCGTCGCGCACCAGCTGGGCGATCGGGGCGTAGGCCGAGGTGGTGACCTCGCCGGCGATGTGCACCTGGCCGGTGGTGATCAGCGTCTCCACCGCGACCCGCGAGGCGGGGTCCTGACCCAGCAGCGCGTCCAGGATCGTGTCGCTGATCCGGTCCGCGATCTTGTCGGGATGTCCTTCGGTCACGGACTCCGAGGTGAAAAGACGACGGGACATGACTCTCCAGATGGTTGATGGCCCAAGCGAAGGGCGTCCGAGGCCGGGCGGAGGGCCGCCCGTGTCACTGCCACGATGTGCGACCCCGAACGAGGAGCACTTGAAGGCCGACGGAACAGCAGCGGAGCGGACCGCTCCAGCGGCTGTGCCGTGCCGCGCGGCAAAGCTGCCGCGTGCGCCCGCGCGGCAAAGCTGCCGCGCGGCACGGACACGCCGGTGGCGCGGCGCCCCGGTTCCGCCCTGCGATCCGTTCTCTTCCGGCCCGTTGCGGATCCGGCCTGCGCCTCCGGCCTGTTGCGGATCCGGCCTGCGCCTCCGGCCTGTTGCGGATCGGGTCCTGCGATCCGTCCGGTTCCGGATCGGGCCTGGCTGAGATCCGTTCTGTTCCGGATCCGTCCTGCGTCCGTCCTGCTTCCGGATCCGTCCGGTTCCGGATCGGGCCTGGCTGAGATCCGTTCTGTTCCGGATCCGTCCTGCGTCCGTCCTGCTTCCGGATCCGTCCTGCACCGGATCCGTCCTGGCTGCGGATCCGTCCTGGCTGCGGATCCGTCCTGCACCGGATCCGTCCTGGCTCCGGATCCGTCCTGCACCGGATCCGTCCTGGCTCCGGATCCGTCCTGGCTGCGGATCCGTCCTGCACCGGATCCGTCCTGCGTCCGTCCTGCTTCCGGATCCGTTGCGTTGCGGAGCCCGTCCTGTAGGGCGTGTTCGTCTCAGTCGTCCGGTGCGGCGGCGTCCCGGAGGGCACGGGCGAGTGCGAGGGCGCGCGCCCGCTCGTCCGCGAACGCGCCGGTGAGCACCACGCGGGGCGGGCGGCCGCCGTCGGCCGCGATACGCCGGGCGATGTCGCAGGCGAGGGCGCCCGCGCCGGAGAACCCTGCGAGCAGCAGGGGACGGTCCGCTGCGCGGGCGGCCAGGGCGGGCCCGGCGTCCTCGGCGCCGGTGGTGAGGACCAGCAGTTCCTGCGGGCCCGCCCAGGTGTGGGGCAGCAGGTCGTAGCAGGTCGCGTCCGCGCCCGGCGGCGGGATCAGGCAGATCGTGCCCGCCTGTTCCTGCCCCGCGGCGCGCAGGGTGACCAGCGCGGTGTCGGGGCCGGCGGCGAGAGCGTCGGCCATGCGCGGGACGGCCCTGCCCTGCAAAATCTTCAGGACCTCCGCGACGGTGGTGGACTCGCCCGCCCACAAGGGGAGTTCACGCAGCAGCAGGGCACTTTGCACCAGCAGCTCGGCAGCGCCCTCCTCGTCGAGCACGTCACGGTCGTGCACCCCGGTGAGGACCAGGCCGCCGGCGTCGTCGTGGTGGGCGAGCAGCCCGATGGGCAGCAGCGACCGGGCGGGCACGGTGCCCGAGAACTCGGCCCGTATCCCCTGTGCGGCGAGTTCCTCCTCCAGGCCTTCCACCGGATGCGGCGGGTCCTCGAAGACGATGACGGTGTCGGCGGGGTCGGTGCCCGCGCCGTGCCGGGCCCGGGCACGGACCCGGTCGGCGGGGACCCATTCATAGGCGGCCATGTCCAGGGCGTGGTCGCGCAGGCGCCGCATCAGGTCCGTCAGCGTGCCCGCCGGGTCCACCTCGACGGTGACGGGCAGCGCGTTGCGCAGCGGCCCCGGCATCCGGGCCACGCCGTCGAACGGTATCCCGCGCCCCGGAACGCTCACCGCGAAGCAGACCGGGGCCGGGCCGGCGGCGTCGCAGGCGCGGTGGATGAGTATCGCCCAGACGGCCTGCAGTGCGCTGCTCTCCGCGATGCCCCACAGGCCGGCCCAGCGCGCGAGGCGGACGGTTTCCGCGGGGTCCAGGCGCAGCCGGGCGCGGCCGACCCCGGTCGGCCGCGTGGCCCCGCCGGAGGAGCGGCCCGGGAGCGAGGCCGCGGTCTCGGGCGGGGCGGAGCGCGCCCAGAACACCCGTACGGGCTCCAGGTCCTGGGCCGCGATCCAGGCGGTGTAGTCCCGCAGGTCGGGGCGGCGCTCGCCACCGGGCAGGACGCCGCCGGCGAGATAGGCGCGGTAGAACTCGCGCAGCAGGATGTGCGCGCTCCAGGTGTCGAGCAGCGCCCGGTGGTAGGTGAGCACGATCCGGGTGGGCGGGGCGGTGCCGTCGGGCGCGGTGTGCTCCGTCTCCAGCAGGGTCAGGCGCAGCGCTCCGGGGCAGCGCAGGTCGAAGCCGCGCAGCCGGTCGCGTTCCAGGAGAGGCTGCCAGTCGTCGCCGCGATGGATGCGGTGGGTGATGTCGGCGGTGACCTTGCTGTGCACCATGAGCTGCGGTTCGGGGCCGCCGGTGAACGCGGTGCGCAGCACCGCTTCGCAGTCGAAGACCGACTGCCAGGCCGTGGTGAAGCGTTCCGGGTCGAGCGGGCCGTGCCAGACCCAGACGAGCTGCTCGACGTGGCGGCCGGTGCCGGGCTGTGCGTCGCCGCCGGCGAACAGCGCCACCTGCTGGGGGGTGGCCGGGAAGAGGGACGGGATGGGGGCGGCCCAGGCGTCGGCCAGCTGCGTCAGCAGGTCGCGCAGCAGGTCCGCGAGGGCGGCGACAGAGGTGTCGGTGATGTCTTCGGTGAGGTCGTGGACCCGCTCGAGGCCGATGTGCAGCCTGCCGCCGGCGATCCGGGCGTGCGCCTCGACGGGGTGCGCGGGCCGGCCCGGCCGGTGCGGTGCGCTGCCGTGCGCGGAGCCGGGCAGCAGCTCGCCCGGAGCGTGCAGGTGCAGGCAGAGCTGGGCGGGCGTCAGTTCGCGCAGGGCATTGCGCAGCAGCGGGTCGGGGCTCCATTCACGGCAGGCCCCGAAACCCGCGCCGCCCGCGGCGTGGCCCGCGGCGGCGGCCAGCGGGCCGGACAGTGCGGCCAGTTGGCCGAGGGGGTCGAGGCCGGGTTCCAGGGTGAGGTGGACCGGGTGCAGGTCGGTGAGCCGGCCCACGTGCCGCTCCAGGCCCTGGTGGCCGGGCCGGGGGTCGCTGCGGACGTCGAGGCTGATGTCGTCGGCGCCCTGCCAGCGGGCGAGGGCCAGGGCGAACACCCCGGTCAGGAGCTGCCCGGCAGTCAGCGCGAGCCGCTGGGCCAGGCCCTGGGTGATCCGCTCGGTGCCGTCCTCGTCCAGAACGAAACGCAGAGCACAGTCCCGGCCGGGGTTCTGGGCGCGGTCCCGGCCGGGGCCCTGGGCGAAGCCCTGGCCGGGGTCCTGGCCAGGGTTCTGGCCGGGGTTCTGGCCGGGGTTCTGGCCGGGGTCCTGGCCGGGGTTCTGGCCGGGGTCCTGGGCGAAGCCCTGGCCGCCGGGGCCCTGGACGCGGTCGTGGGTGAAGCCCTGGCCGGGGTCATGGGCGGGGCCGGTGTGCAGGATCGTGCCGGGTGCGGTGTCCTGCGTGTCGGCGGAGACGGTGCCGGCCCTGTCGCCGGGCCGGGATGCCCGTGCGGATCGGCGGGAGCCGAGCGCCCGGGACCTGCGCTCGGCGACGGAGGTCCAGTGGCGGACCTCGGCGGGGTCGCGGGCCAGCTCCCGCAGTCCGGTGACCCAGTCGGCCAGGCCGTCCGGGGCACGCTTCGGCCGCGCCGGAACCGCGGGCGCGGCCGCGCCGAGGGCGGCGGTCAGGTCGTCGAGCAGGATCTGCCAGGACGCGGTGTCCACGGCGAGTTCATGGACGACCACGGCGAGCCGGTCGGCACGCGGCCCTGCCGGACGGTGGTCCCTGGCGAGCAGGGCCCGCAGCTGGACGCCCCGGTACGCGTCGAGAGTGCGGCCGACCGAGGCGACCGCTGCGGCGAAGCCGGCCTCGTCGCTGAACTCCCCCTCCGCCAAAGGATCCTGGACGCCCCCGGCCTCGACCCCCTCTCCAGCCACAGCCTTGGCCCCGTCCGCAGCCTCGGCCGCAGCCTTGGCCCCGTCCGCAGCCTCGGCCCGGACCTCGGCGCCGTACCCGTCCGCAGTCCCGGCTCCCACCCCGTCCGCAGGTGCGGACCGGGTTTCGGCCCCGGCCCTGGCGACAGTCCCGTCGGCGGGGCTGTCGGCGGCCGTGCCGGCGGTCATGGGCTGCCCGGTCAGTCGGTCGCCCGCAGGGTCGAGGCGGGAGCGCAGCTGGGGGTGGGCGGCCAGGACCGTGTGCAGCGCCTCGCGTACCGCGGCCGCGTCCAGCGGAGC
The DNA here is from genome assembly GCF_030815485.1 of Streptomyces rishiriensis. NCBI lineage: Bacteria > Bacillati > Actinomycetota > Actinomycetes > Kitasatosporales > Streptomycetaceae > Streptomyces > Streptomyces rishiriensis. Next base: position 106,203 of record NZ_JAUSWV010000003.1, read on the forward strand.
GGCCGTTTCGATGGACACCGCCTCGTAGCCGTGTCCGGCGGCGGGTGTGAGGAGTGCGTACTGGGCGGGGGTGAGCGGGTGGTCGGCCGCGCGCGGTTCGGTGAGCAGGTCGGCGATGCGGCCCACCACGGTGGCGGCGGCAGTCTCCCGCGTCGCTGTGAACCGGAGCGTGTGATGGTCGGGGCCGTGGCGCAGCAGCCGGTGCCTGGGCACGGTCCCGGCCGGTTCGCGGGCGGTGAGTTCGCCCAGGACGTGTTCCAGGGCGGCGGGGTCGAGGGGCCCGCGCAGCTCGAGGTCCCACGGGGCCGCGTACGGGGCGGGCCCGGGGGCGACGACCACGGAGATCGCCTCGCGCGAGGAGCGGGAAACAGTCATGCGTGTCCGGGGGGGTGCGGCCCGCTGGGGCCGGCGCGTTCCCCTCTCTCCTTTCTCTGGGCGCTGTACGGGCTGCGAGGTGGCGCTCGCCCGGCCCCGGTGAGGACGGGGCCGGGCGCCGTGCCGGTGGTTGGGCCTGCCGGGTCCGGTCCTGGAGCGTGACGGACGGTGCGTGTCCGGCGGGATGCGGGCGCGGTGCGGGGCGGGCGCGGTGCGGGGTGTGCCGGGGCCGTGGTGTTCGGGTGGTCCTGCAGGGCGCCTCCTGGTCCGCGGGAGTCCACAACGGTCGGGTTGGCCACGCTAGTGGCGGTAGCGCCCGAAGTCCGTTTTCCCGAGCGGGTGTGCAGCGGTGCCCGAGCGGTGCCCGAGCCCGCGGGCTGCCCGTGCGGGCGCGGGCACGGCGCAGGGCGCGGCAGCGGGTGTCCGCTGCGCGCGCCCGCGCAAACCTTCGCTCGGCAGCCGGTGCCCCCGCGTGCCCCCGCGCGTCCGCGCGGCGGGCCGGGAGGGTGCCGTGCGGGTGCGTGCGGCGGTGTCACAGCATGCGCACGGCGCTTTCCGCGTGCCGCTTGGCGTGGGCGAGCAGGGCCCGGCTGTCCCGGCCGAGTTCCTCGCGCACGTGCCGGCGCGCCTGTGCCAGGCCCGCGTGCTCGCCGAGCACGGCGGTGATGTTCTCCTCGCGCAGCACGACGCTGTGCTGGGCGATGACGGTCACCCCGGACTCGTCCGGGACGACGGACCATTCGCCGGTGTGGGCCTCCAGCAGGGTGTGGGGCGCGGTCTGCTTGTGGACGATGCGTCCGGCGTGCGGGAAGCAGATCCGCACCGAGCCGGTGGTGTGCGAGCCGTATTCGGTCAGTGTCTGCGTGGTCAGGCGCTGCACGCCGGGCGCGTCCTCGGTGAGGTCGGCCCGGGTGACGTGCGGGACCAGGTCGGGCCAGTCCCCGGCCCGGTAGAGGAAGTCGTAGACCAGTTCGGCCGGGCCGTTGACGCGCACCGAGTCCTCGAAGGTCAGGACCAGGTCGTCCAGGCGCGTCCACCGTTCGGCGAAGCTCTTGAGCTCGGCGAGCTGGGTGCGGCTGCTGGCGTCGGCGACGCGCCATGCCCACGCCCCGGTCTCGGGCAGGTCGCTGCTGACGCTGAAGTCGTACAGCAGCTCGAGCTCGGTGCGGTGCGGGCCCTGGGAGCGGGCGTGGAAGGTGCCGCCCATCGAGTTCAGCGGGGCGGCGGGCAGTTCCTGGCGGAACTCGATGCGGCGCTGCACGGGGTCCAGGTGCCGCCAGGAGGTCCACGACTTCAGCTGCCCGTCCAGGAGGGACCACATCCGCAGGCGCTCTCGGTCGCCGTCGCTCTCCAGGCGCTCCACATGGACGCTCGGGGAGAAGCAGAGCGGCAGTTTCGCCGCATCGGCCAGCACGGCGTAGACCACGCCGGCGGGCGCGGCCACGTGCACCGTGTGCGTCGCTCTGTCGACACGCTCACCAGACATCCGAACACCTCTCTTCACATTGCGCCGGCGGGGACGGGGACGGAACACCTACAGGTTTCAGACGGCCGCACGAGAACCGCTGGATCATGAGCGGACCGCGGACCGCTGGCTGCGGGCCGCGGGCCGGCCGGGGGTCCGGTGGCGTGCGGGCGCGGTGGGCCGCCCCGGGCGTGCGGGTCACGCGGATCAGCCGACGGGCGCGGGCTGCTGGGCCAGGCGGCGGGTGACGCGGCAGGCGCGGCCCAGGAGCCGGGGCAGTTCGCGGCCGCCGCGTACGAAGAAGTGGCGGCCGGGGACGGTGCGGGTCCAGGCGGGTCCCACGGTCCACTGGCGCCAGCCGTCGGCGACCGTGGGCGGTGCCAGCGGGTTGTCCTGTGAGGCGACGACGAGGAGCGCGGTGGTGAGCGGACCGGCGCAGGAGGGCCTGCGGGCCGCCTCGTCCAGGGCCCGGGCGAGTTCGAGTTCGGCGCGCAGCACCGGCAGCATGGCGCGCAGGAGGATCCCCTCGTCGCTGCTGGGCGGCACGGCGCCGTTGCCGCCGAGCACCCGCAGCAGTTCGGCGTCCGTCGCCCCGCGCACGTCCGGCAGCCCGGCGTACGCCTGCGGCGGCGAGTGGGCGCCGACGGCGAGGAGCGCGGGGCCGGGCAGGCCGGCCTCGTGCAGGGCGCGCGTGACGCTCAGGGCGACCATCGCGCCCAGGCCGTGCCCGTACAGGACGTACGGGCCGGGGTGGGGGTCGGTGAAGAGGGGCAGCACATCGGCGAGCAGCGCCTCATGGGTGCTCACCCGGGGTTCGGACCGGCGCCGGTCGCCGCCCGGCAGGGAGACCGGGACCACCTCCACGCCGGGTCCGGCGCTCGCCGGCCAGCGCTCGAAGAGCGACTCGCCCCCGGTGGAGTGCGCGAAACAGTAGAGCCGCACTGGCTGTTGGTCCGACATGGCGCCCTCCTGTACCTGTGCCCCTGGTCGCACGGGGTGGGATCCAAGAGTGGCCGCACCTCCTCAAGTGCCGCTCGAGAGCGGGCTGAGAGCGGCCCGCGTGCGGGCGGGGTGACAGGAGCGGGGTGCGTCGCCCCCCGGCCGGGGGTTCCTCGAGCGGCGCTCGATTCCGGCTGGAGCGCCCTGGTGCCGGGCGGCGGCCCGCCGGGCGGCGCCGGCGGCAACCGGGCCTGCCCGGCGCGGTGTTGGGGCGGGCGGTAGCGGGCCGGGGCGGCCGCGGGCACGGCGGGCGCGGCGACACAGCTCACGGTGATCCCGGCTTCATTGCGGGGCCCCGAGTGGGTAGTCTCAGACCCGGACCCATAAGTTACCGCTTAGTAGATTCGCTCTCGCAGGTTCGAGGAGCCCGCCCATGCAACTCGCCGCGATCATCGTTTCGCTGGCACTCATCATCGTCGGCAGCGCACTGTTCGTCCGCGCCATCGGCGAGTTGTTCCGCCACATCAGGCTGGGCCAGCCGGTGCCCGCCGGCAGCCGGACCGCCCACCCCTACCGGCGCAGTGTGACGGTGGTGAAGGAGTTCCTCGGCCACACGCGGATGAACCGGTGGGGCGTCATCGGTGTGGCGCACTGGTTCGTGGCGGTCGGCTTCTACACCCTGATCGTGACGCTGGTGAACGCCACCGGCCAGCTCTTCGAGGCGGACTGGGCGCTTCCGTTCCTCGGCCACTGGCTGCCCTACGAGCTCTTCGTCGAGGTGATCGGCACCCTGACGGTGGCCGGCATCGCCGTGCTCATCGTGATCCGGCAGCTGAACCTGCCCGCGCGCCCCGGCCGCAAGTCCCGCTTCACCGGCTCCAAGTCCGGCCAGGCGTACTTCATCGAGTCCGTCATCCTCACCATCGGCCTCGCGATCATGACGCTGCGCGGTCTGGAGGGCGCCCTGGCGGGCGTCGGGCACTGGGAACCGGCGTACCTGGTCTCCTATGCGCTGGTCCCCGCGTTCAGGGGGCTGGATGCCGCCACGCTGGAGAACCTGGTCTACCTGGTCGCGATGATCAAGATCAGCGTCTCGTTCATCTGGATGATCGTGGTCTCGCTGAACACCAACATGGGTGTGGCCTGGCACCGCTTCCTGGCGTTCCCCAACATCTGGTTCAAGCGCAACGCCGACGGCGCCACCGCGCTGGGCGCCCTGCTGCCGATGACGTCGGGCGGCAGACCGATCGACTTCACCGATCCCGGCGACGACGACGTCTTCGGCGTCTCCCAGGTCGAGCAGTTCTCCTGGAAGGGCCTGCTGGACTTCTCCACCTGCACCGAGTGCGGCCGCTGCCAGTCGCAGTGCCCCGCCTGGAACACCGGCAAGCCGCTCTCCCCCAAGCTGCTGATCATGTCGCTGCGCGACCACGCCCACGCCAAGGCCCCCTACCTCCTGGCCGGCGGCGGCAAGACCGCCGAGGGCGAGGAGAAGGCGACGGCGCAGCAGCTCGAGAACGTGCCCGCGCCCGCCCTCGCCGAGGCCGCACGCCCGCTGGTCGGCACCGCCGAGGAAGGCGGCGTCATCGACCCGGACGTGCTGTGGTCGTGCACCACCTGCGGCGCCTGCGTCGAGCAGTGCCCCGTCGACATCGAGCACGTCGACCACATCGTCGACATGCGCCGCTACCAGGTCATGATCGAGTCCGCGTTCCCCTCCGAGGCGGGCACGATGCTCAAGAACCTGGAGAAGAAGGGCAACCCCTGGGGCCTGGCGAAGAAACAGCGCCTGGAATGGACGAAGGAAGTCGACTTCGACATCCCCGTCGTCGGCCGCGACATCGACGACCTCACCGACGTCGAGTACCTGTACTGGGTCGGCTGCGCCGGCGCCCTGGAGGACCGCGCGAAGAAGACCACCAAGGCCTTCGCCGAACTCCTGCACATCGCCGGCGTCAAGTTCGCGATCATGGGCGGCGACGAGAAGTGCACCGGCGACTCCGCCCGCCGCCTGGGCAACGAACCCCTCTTCCAGGAACTCGGCACCGACAACGTCATGGCCCTGAACACCGCCTTCGGCGAGGAACTCGACGACGACGGCAAGGCCACCCAGGAATCGAAGAAGCCGCAGTCCGCGAAGAAGATCGTCGCGACCTGCCCGCACTGCCTCAACACCCTCGGCAACGAATACCCGCAGCTCGGCGGCGACTACGAAGTCATCCACCACACCCAGCTGCTCCAGCACCTCATCGACGAGGCCAGACTCATCCCCGTCACCCCCGTCGAGGGCCTCATCACCTACCACGACCCCTGCTACCTCGGCCGCCACAACAAGATCTACACACCCCCGCGCGAGATCATCGCCAGCGTCCCCGGCCTGCGCAACGAAGAGATGCACCGCCACAAGGAACGCGGCTTCTGCTGCGGCGCCGGCGGCGCCCGCATGTGGATGGAAGAGCGCATCGGCAAACGCATCAACAACGAACGCGTCGACGAAGCCCTCTCCCTCGACCCCGACATCGTCTCCACCGCCTGCCCCTTCTGCCTCGTCATGCTCACCGACTCCGTCAACGGCAAGAAGAACGAAGGCAAGGCCAAGGACACCGTCCAGGTCGTCGACGTCTCCCAGCTCCTGCTCGAATCCGTCAAGACCCCGGCCGGTCCGGCGGGTTTGCCCGGGAGCCGGGAAACGGCCGAGCCCGAGCCCGTCAACTAGCCCGCCCCAGCGCGCCGGACAGCGCGTCAGGTTGCCCGCCCCAGCGCGTCAGGCAGCGCGCCCTCAGCGCGCCGCCGTCCGCTGCGGCGGGCAACGGCGCACGCGGCAGCGCCGCTCACCGGCCCGCCGCCGGCCAGGACAGGGCACGGTAGCGGCTGAACGCCTCACGAGCGTCCGCGGCGAACGCCTCGTGAGGCATCGGGCCGGCCGGCTCGTCCCGCGTCAGCCAGGCGTGCCAGGCGACTCCCCGCGGGGTCGGGATGCACGGGACGGCGCACCGCACACTCGTGCAGAGCGAGCCGGCAAGGGCTGATCACGCCCGCGCACCGGAACCCGAGCCCGAACCGCGGGCGCACCCCCCGACACCGAGTTCTCGGGCGACAGCTCCCGCGCCGCGGCGTCCCCGTACGGCTCGCCGGCCTCCCCCGGCCCCGCCCAGCGGCCGGTTGCACTGCCCCGCCGAAGCGCGACACGTCATCGGGACGGCGGTGGACCAGGATCCGCCCGGCCCCGTCACGGCACACCGTGGCCGCCACCCGGTGCAGCCCTGATTGCCGTACCGCAATCGGCCCTGTCCACGACGCCCAGCACCTCGTCCCAGCCCCGTCGACACGGTCGACCCACTCACGTCATGGCCCCGCCCTGGCAGGAAGCGCCGGCAACCGGCAGGGCGGCTGACGCAGCCCACGCCGGGCCCGTTCTTCTCCTACGGCGGTCACGAACCCGGGGCAGGTGATTCCCCGGCACGGCGCCGGGGGAATCACTCGACACCGGGCACGAGAACACGGCGTCCGCACCGCGCGAGAAGCCCCGCGGTGGTCGCACCGGCAAAGCCGCCGCCGATGACCATCACGCCGAAAGGACCGGGACACCCGGAGACACCGGACGGCATGCGAGGTCTTCCCGCACGTCACGCGAAGATTCTTTCCGTTCCCGCAGAACGGGGTTCGCAGAAAAGAATGCGAATACCGACGGCCGGCCCCATCGCCCGCCCCACCCGGTAAGACATCCGAAGAGGCCAGAGGCCAGCGGAAATGACCAGAAGCCAATGGCCAGTGCCCAATGGCCAGTGGCCATTGGGCACTGGCCATTGGGTATTGGGTATTTCCGCCTGCTTTCCGTCCCCTGCTCCACGAATACCGTCATTCAAAGAAGCGGCAGTGACGCAAACGTCAGCCGTCCGGCCGGCAGTCGGTCCGGCGGACCGGAAAAAGGGCGGCGGGCCGGACGCCGATCCGGCGGGCCGGGAGACCGTGCGCCGCGCCGGTCCGTGACGAAGGACAGCGCCGGACTGGTGGCGGGGTGCGGGCCGCGGCGCTCGCCGAATCGGCACCGCGGCCCGCACCGCGGCCCGCATCGCGGCGGCATGCCCCGCGGCCTGCGGGCCGGCGTCCGCCGCGCCGGCCCGCCCGGCGCCGGCTTCGCGGGCAGGGGTGGCGCCGGGAGCCTTCGTCCCGGACAGCGCGAGCGCCCGTTCGGCGCGGCCGGCGGCCCGGAGGCGGGAAGACGGCCCGGAGGCAGGCAAGGCAGGGGAAGGAGGCAGGCTTCCTCGCCTGTCGTCACCTTGCCCCCGCGCCCCGCGCCCCGCGCCCCGCGCCGCGGGCCGCGGGCCGGTGCTACCCGTGTGCTGCCCGGCCCCCCGTGTGCGGCGGGGCCGGGCAGGCCCCTGTGCGCACGCGGGGGGCCGCGCCGGCCGGCTCACCGGCCGGCATGTCCGGTCACAGTGCTGAAGCGCTTCGCGAGCGAAGGTCCGCGCACCGCTTCTGAGGACGACTCGAGCCCCCGCTCCGGCCGGTCTCAGGCGGCATAGAGGTCGAAGGTCGAGGTGCGCCGCAGTCCTGCGGCGACATCCAGCTGCGGGTCGACGGCCAGCATGGCCTGGTGCAACCGCTGCACCTGCGGTGAGGGCTCGACGCCCAGTTCCTCGATCAGACGGATGCGCAGCTTGCGGAAGATGGACAGGGCCGACGCCTGCCGCCCCGACCGGTACAGCGCCACCATGGCCTGCGAGTGCAGCCCTTCGTGCTGCGGGTAGCGCGCCGTCAGCTCGGCGAGCTCGGCGATGAGTTCGGAGTGCCGGCCGAGCCGCAGATCGGCGTCGATGCGCCGCTCGACGGTGCCGAGCCGGCTCTCCTCCAGCCGCATGACCTCGATCCCGAGGATCGGCCCGACCCGTACGTCGACCAGCGCGGGGCCGCGCCACAGGTCCAGGGCCTGGCGGAAACGGTCGGCCGATCTCTCGTCGTCCCCGGCCTCGAAAGCAGCCCGCCCTTCCGTGACCATGCTTTCGTACTCGTGCACGTCGACGCTCTCGGGCGGTATCTGCAGCAGATAGCCGCCGTGCCGGGTGGCGAGCACTTCCTTGGCTGCGCCGGGGGCGTCGGGCCCCATCGCGGTGCCCAGGCGCCGGCGCAGCTGGAGGATGTAGGTCTGCAAAGTGGTGAGAGCGCTCTGCGGCGGCTCGGTGCCCCAGATCTCCTCCATGAGCATGGGGACCGGCATCACCCGTCCGGGATAGAGGGCGAGCAGAGAAAGAATCTGCCGCGGCTTACCGGCCGTCGGGACAATCGACCCCCCGTTGACCTCGGCACTCAACGGACCCAGAACCTGAATCTTCACTGCGTTCCTCCGTACCTCGTCGAGTTCCTCTCGTGGCTGAATTTCATCGCCATAAGCACACTAGCGGGAATCACGCCACGCCCGGCTTTCCTCGACCGGAGTTTGAGGGTGTTTCAACTGGATACCGTGGCCCGTAAATCGATCCACTCGAGAAGGGATGAACGGCTGCTGGAGCGGCTCAAGAATGGGTGAACTGCGGCTGGAGCGAAGCGCGTCCGGCTTATCACAGGGGACTCTTTCCGGTCACCGTTCAAGCGAATTCCGTTTGTGGAGAATGCTCGGAATGCGCGCCTCCGCGCGGCGGGCCGGCCGGGTCGGCCCCGGCGTCCTTCACCGCGGCTGCTCCACGCGCCGGCCGGCGGCGAGCCGTTTCGAGGACGGCCCCCGCGGTGCCTGCGGCACGCCCGGCCCGCGCGGTGCAGGCCGGGCGGACGGGGACCTGTCCTGCGCGGTGGGCGGTCGCCCGCTCCGGCAGGGGGCGGGAAGGCGTGGAGCGGGATCGTCGCGGGCGGACTGCGGGAAGGTCGCGGGCCGCTGATGACGGCCGCCGTCGGGGGCGCGGCCCCGCAGCGGCGGAGCGACGGAGCGACGGGACACGCCTGCCGGAACGCTCGGCCCGGCCGCGCATGTGCGTCCCGGGGGATGCGGGCCTGGCGCCGGCTGCCGCTGCCGCTTCGGGACATCCAAGGCCCGCCGCTGTGGCCGGCCGGCCGCCGCCGGCTCCTGATCCGTCCGGCGTCAGGCATCAGGAGTCCCACGTCGGACGTCAGGTCAGGCGTCAGGCGTCAGGCGTCAGGCGTCAGGCGTCAGGCGTCAGGCGTCAGGCGTCAGGGGCAGCCTGTACGAAGCCGTGCCGCACCGCCCGGACGGCGATGCCTCGCCGAGCCAGTCGACGCCTTGCTCGGCACGGCCCGTTTCCGGGCTGAAAAAAGGGAGGAGGCGTGAGCACACAGAAGAAGTCGGAGGCAGCGCGGGCCGGGGCGGGCCGGGCTCTGGGGATGCGCATCACGTCGGACGCGGACCGGCTGCCCCTCCTCGCCGGGACCCGGCCGGCACCCAACACGGCAGCAAAGGGGCGGGAGTTCCTGACCGAAGGACACCGAAGGACACCGAAGGGGACACGGTCCCCGGGCGGGCCGGTACTTCACGTCCCGGCATCTGCACGCGGACAGAGCCTACGGCCGCGCGGCCTGCCCCAACGGCCCCGGCAGTCCCGGCAATTGGGACGGTCCGGCAGTTCCGTCCGGCCCGGCGGCTGAGGCGGAAGCGGACCGGGGTGTGCGTCGCCGGTGAAGGCGTCGCGTCCGGTGAACGGCTCAGGGCGCCGCGGGTCGTCGAGCCGGCGGTGCCGTGGCTCCTGGCGGGCGGCGCCCGGTCCTCGCCGCGGGCCGCGTCGGGCGCGATCGCCGTGCGGCTCCCGGGACTTGCCGCTGTCCGTTCCCGCTCCCGCTCCCGCTGCTGCTGGTGCTGGTGCGGGTGCGGGTGCGGGGTGTGTCCCTCTCATCCGTCTCACCGTGCAGGCACGGGCGGGGCGGCGGGGCGGGCCGTCTTGGGTGTCGTCCCTCTGCCGTGGGCCCTGTCGGCGTGCTGCCGCTTCGGCGGGGCTTGCGTCCGGCCGGGTGTCACCCGGCCGGGCGCGAGCCCCGCCGAAGCGGTGCGGTGGCTCAACTGGTGGGTACCAGGCGCTCCTTGGCGGTGCCGGCTGCCACCGGTGCGGGCTCGGGGCTGGCCGTGAGGATGGAGCGCTGCATGCGCTGCAGCCCCGCGGACGGCTCCAGGCCGAGGTCGCGTACGAGGGTGGCGCGCAGCCGCTGGTAGACCTCCAGTGCCTCGCCGCGCCGTCCCGAGCGGTACAGGGCGAGCATGAACTGGCCGTGCAGGCTCTCGTGTGTGCGGTAGCGGTTGACCAGGACGGTCAGCTCGGCCAGCAGCTCGCGGTGGCGTCCCAGCCGCAGGTCGGCCTCGATGCGCTGGTCCAGTGCGCACAGCCGGTTCTCCTCGAGACGCTTGATCTCCATGTCCAGCTGTTCGCCGGTCTGTACGTCCGCGAAGGCGGTGCCGGTCCACAGGGCGAGTGCCTCGCGCAGCTGGCGTGCGGCGCCGGGGAAGTCGCCGGCGTCCATGGCCCGGTATCCCATGCCCGAGAGGCGCTCGAAGGTGCGCACGTCGCTGTCGCCGCCGCCGCTCGCCAGCAGGTAGCCGCTGGGCATGGTGAGCAGTACTTCCTTGGCGGTGCGCCGCGCGCACGTGCCGTCGGCGTCCTGCTGCCCGCCGTGCCCGTCCTTGTCCAGGGCCACGGCGATGAGTTCGCGCAGCTGCAGGACGTAGGTCTGCAAGGTGGTGCGGGCGCTGCGCGGCGGGGTGGTGCCCCAGAGCTCCTCGATCAGGTCGGAGACGGACACCACCCGGTCGGCGTGCAGCGCCAGCAGGGCCAGGACCTGACGGGGCTTGGGAGCCGTCGGCGTGATGGAGACCCCGTTCTCCTGTACGGCCAATGCGCCGAGTATCTCGATGTCCACTCGATCTCCCCTGTTTTTTGCCCGAGTGCTCCGGTCATTGGGTGGCCGTCGACAGATGCCTGGTGGCCGTCGACAGTTGCCGGTCCGGCGCCCTGCCAAGGCTAAGAACAGCACGCACGGTCTGTCAATATCAAACCGCACATCCTGTATTTTCTTCTCTCGAGGAGGAAGCATACCGCCCCGGATCGGGCGGAATCCCCCGCGCGGGGCGGAATTCACGGGTCCGGTGGCCCGTTACGCGGCCGAGCCGGAACCCGGAGAGGGAGGGAAAACGGGCTCCGCACCCCCGCGCCGGGCCAGTCGACAGACCGTACGGTCTGTTTGTTGTTCGGGGCTGACCTGCACGGACCGTCAACGGGGTGTTCCTGCACGGAGTGTTCCCGCACGGACCGTCCCCGCGCGGAGTGTTCCTGCGCGGGGTGTTCCTGCACGGACCGTCAACGGGGCGTTCCTGCACGGAGTGTTCCTGCGCGGGGTGTTCCTGCGCGGACCGTCCCCGCGCGGGGTGTTCCTGTGCGGAGTGCTCGTGGGGGGTGGGGGGCGTTCAGCGTGGGGGGACGGCGGGGGGGTGCTGGGAGCCGGCGCTCACCAGGGCGTCCAGGTCGCGGCGGTCGGCGAGCCGGGGCAGCAGCACCTCCCAGAAGCCGGTGACGGTCTGCCGCGACAGCCAGGAGGCGTCCTGGCCGCCGAGGACTTCGAGGCCTGCGGTCGCGGCGACGATGACGCGGGCGCCGTCCGCGGCGGACACCCCGTGCGCCAGGGCGCCGCCGTGCTCGGCCCGGCGCAGTACGTCCTCCACCCAGTGCTGCCACTGGGTGCGCGGGGAGGGTTCCCGCCGGCGTGCGAGGTCGCCGGCGAGTCCGAAGCCGGCGCGCACCACGCTGTCGTGGGCGAGGCTGCCCATCAGCTCGTGGGTGGCGTCCACCACCGACTGCAGGGATGAGCCGCCCTGGCGGGCCTGGGCGGCCTCGGTGATGCGGCGGACGGCCTCGGCGGCGCCGGCCTCGACCGCTTCGGCGAGCAGGTGCTTGTTGGCGAAGTGGAAGTGCAGCGCTCCGTTGCTGACCCCGGCCCGCCGGCTGATGGTGCTCAGCGATGCGGTGACGAATCCCTCCTCGGCGAACACCGTGGCGGCGGCCTGGATCAGCGCATGCCGGGTGCGGGCCGCTCGCTCCTGTTTGACCATGTGCGTTCTCCTGAGAAACGGGAGGCCGGCAGGCCGGCGTCACCGCACCGGCACCAGCGGCTCCCACCAAACGTGGTGCTATTGAGGGGGGTTGCCGTGTTTGCGGGACGGCAGGTCGGCGTGTTTGCTGCGCAGCATGGCCAGGGAGCGGATGAGGACCTCGCGGGTCGCGGCGGGGTCGATGACGTCGTCGACCAGGCCGCGTTCGGCCGCGTAGTAGGGGTGCATGAGCTCGGCCCGGTATTCCTTGACCATCTTCTGCCGCATGGCCTCGGGGTCCTCGGCCTCGGCGATCTGGCGGCGGAAGATGACGTTGGCGGCGCCTTCGGCGCCCATCACGGCGATCTCGTTGGTCGGCCAGGCCAGTGTCAGGTCGGCGCCGATGGACTGGGAGTCCATGACGATGTAGGCGCCGCCGTAGGCCTTGCGCAGGATCAGGGAGATCCGCGGCACGGTGGCGTTGCAGTAGGCGTAGAGCAGTTTCGCGCCGTGGCGGATGATGCCGCCGTGTTCCTGGTCGACGCCCGGCAGGAAGCCGGGGACGTCGAGCAGGGTGAGGATCGGGATGTTGAAGGCGTCGCACATCTGGACGAAGCGGGCGGCTTTCTCCGACGCCTCGATGTCCAGGACGCCGGCCAGGGCCTGGGGCTGGTTGGCGACGATGGCGACGGCCTGGCCGTCCAGGCGGGCCAGGGCGCAGATGATGTTGCGGGCCCAGCGCTCGTGGACCTGGAGGTACTCGCCGTCGTCGACGATCTCCTCGATGACCTGGGCCATGTCGTAGGGGCGGTTGCCGTCGGCGGGGACCAGGTCGAGGAGCCGGTCCGCGCGGCGGGCGGGCGGGTCGGCGGCGGGCACCCGGGGCGGGGCCTCCCGGTTGTTCTGCGGGAGCAGGGACAGCAGGTAGCGCACCTCGGCCAGGCAGGTCTCCTCGTCGTCGTAGGCGAAGTGGCACACGCCGGAGGTCTCGGCGTGCACGTCGGCGCCGCCGAGGCCGTTCTGGGTGATCTCCTCGCCGGTGACGGCCCGGACGACGTCGGGGCCGGTGATGAACATCTGCGAGGTCTCGCGGACCATGAAGACGAAGTCGGTCAGGGCGGGGCTGTAGGCCGCGCCGCCCGCGCAGGGGCCCAGGATGACGGAGATCTGCGGGATGACGCCGGAGGCGCGGGTGTTGCGCTGGAAGATGCCGCCGTAGCCGGCGAGCGCGGAGACGCCCTCCTGGATGCGGGCGCCGGCGCCGTCGTTGAGCGAGACCAGCGGGGCTCCGGTGGCGATGGCCATGTCCATGATCTTGTGGATCTTCGTGGCGTGGGCCTCGCCCAGTGCGCCGCCGAAGATCCGGAAGTCGTGCGCGTACACGAAGACGGTACGTCCTTCGACCGTGCCCCAGCCGGTGATCACACCATCCGTGTACGGCTTCTTCACCTCGAGGCCGAATCCGCTCGCGCGGTGCCGGCGCAGCTGCTCGACCTCCTGGAAGGAGCCCGGGTCCAGGAGCAGTTCGATCCGCTCGCGGGCGGTCAGCTTGCCCTTGGCGTGCTGGGCCGCCGTCGCCCGCTCGCCGGGTCCGGCCAGCGCCTGCTCGCGGATGCTGTGCAGTTCCGCCACGCGCCCGCGTATATCGGTGGGCCCCGGTTCGATCGGTGCCAGGGCAGTCGTCGTCGCCATGTCAGGTGCCTTCCTGGGGCAAGGCCGAGGAGGTCCCGCCCCGGGTCCGTCGAGCATCTTAACAAACCGCCTAAGCGGTTTCTATTGGTGGGGAGGGAATCCGGGGGATTCCCTCGCACGTCAGCGCCAGCTGTCGGGCGCGGTGTAGGCGTCCGGCCCGCGCCACCAGCGCATCCGGGCGGCCGGAGGCTCCCCGGCCGTGCGCTGCGCACCTGCCTGCAGGGCGAGCAGTACCGCGACCACGGCGGCCAGTTCCGCCTCGTCGGGCCGGCCTCGCTCCACCCTGATCAGGGCTTCTTCCGTCCTCATCCGAGCGGTCCCCCTTTCTCGGGCCTGCTGACACGGTCGGTCAGGCCACTCAAGAACGGCTTTGAGATCGCTTGAGATACGGCACACGGGGCGTCCCGGCCGGCCGGCGGGGGCGGGGCCGGCCCGCCGACGGGGGGCCTGCGGGACCCGGGGGACGGGGGAGGTCACCGGGGCCGCCCGGTGATCATCCATACATTTGGGAATACTTCACTCCATTTATCACCGGACTGGAGTGGGGCGTTCCTTCTAGAAATTAAACCGGGTGGTATGTATCTTCGCTGTTCTGAGGGATCTGCCACTCACATTCCAGCCAAGGCACTCAGGGGGACCCATGTCTGCTAGCACGTTCCGTATGAACGGCGCGGTATCCGGCGCACTGCGCACCGAGAGCGGCCCCATCCCCCTGGCGGGGACCGGCGCCCTCCTCTTCCGGTCGCTGACCACCACCGTCCCCAAGGAACTCGTCCACCGGGCGAGCGTCGCCGAGGTGATGCTGACCGACTGGGCGCGCGTGGACGACGAGCACTTCACCGTCTTCGCCCAGTGGCCGCGCGGGCACAGCTTCTTCGCCGCCGTCGACGGCTGCCACGACCCGCTGATCGCCGCCGAGACGATCCGGCAGGCCGGATCGCTCCTGGCCCACGCGGAGTTCGGTGTCCCGCTCGACCACCACTTCCTCATGTGGGACCTCTCCGTCGCCGTGGAGCCGGCGCAGCTGCGCGTCGGCGACGCGCCCGCCTCGGTCGAACTGGAGATCTCCTGCAGCAACGTCAAGCGCCGCCGCGGCGAGCTGGCCGGCCTGCACTACGAGGCGGTGATCCGCCGGGGCGGCCACCTCGTCGCCACCGGAGGCGCCACCTTCACCTGCACCTCCGCCAAGGTCTACGAACGCCTGCGCGGCGAGCGGGCGGGCAGCATGCAGCGCCCGCTGCCCCTGACCGCCCCGGCGGCGCCCCAGAACGTCGGCCGCGTCTCCCCCATGGACGTCGTCCTGTCCCCCATCGGCGAACCGGACCGCTGGCAGCTGCGGGCCGACACCGCCCACCCCATCCTCTTCGACCACCCGGTCGACCACGTCCCCGGAATGGTGCTGCTGGAAGCCGCCCGCCAGGCCACCACAGCGGTCCTGGGCCACTGCACCCTGCCGCTCGGCATCACCAGCGAGTTCACCAGATACGCCGAACTCGACGCCCCCTGCCTGATCGAGGCCCGCCGCCTGGCCCGCACCCCCGCCCGGCCCCAACCCGCCGTCCTCGTCACCGCCCACCAGCACGGCACCCCCGTCTTCCGCTCCACCGTGACAGCGGCACCGCTCACCATATGACCCCCCGCCCGGCAGGCCCCCGGCACGCGGACACGCACCGCGGGACGGACGGGCGCGGACGGGCGCGGACCGCGGGACGCGAAGGACGCGAGGTGCGGACCGCGGGGGCGCGAAGGACGGGTGCGGACCGCGCGGGCGCACAGGGCGCGAGGTTCATGCGCCGCGGGGGCCCGGTGTCCCTGCCCCGTCCGCAGCGGTGACCGCCCCGCGGCGGCGCCCGCGTTCCGCTCCACCATGACGGCGCCACCGCTCACGCGGTGAGGCACCGGCCGGCGCAGCCCTCTCGCCGTGCCGGACCTCCCCTGTCCGCCCGCAGCGCCGCCTGCACACCGGCACACCGGCACACCGGCATCCCGCACGTGCAGGCCGTGCCCGTCACTGCCCCACAGCACGCAACGCATGCGTTGCGTGCTGTGGGGCAGTGACGGGACACCCGCGTCCCGCTCCGCCGTGACAGCGGCACCGCTCACCGCGAGGCCCCGAGCGCGGGCGCACGCACGCCGGGCCTCCCCCACACGGGCACGCCCCCTCCCCCGCCCCACACGGGCACACAGCAGACAAGCAGCGGCCCGCACCCGAAACAGACCGCGACGAACCCCCGCCGCAGCAGGCTCTCGCCAGCGACACCCGAGGGGCGGAGGGGCGGAGGGGCGGAGGGGCGGAGGCGCGGAGGCGCGGAGGCGCGGAGGCGCGGAGGCGCGGAGGCGCGGAGGCGCGGAGGCGCGTTGAGCTGATCGCGGATGTGACGAGGCGCAGGATGCGGGGCGTGCTGGGCGTGCTGGGCGTGCAGGTGCAAAGGGCGCGTTGAGCCTGCCGTTTAACCTCCGGCGTCCGGCGAAGCCGGCTCGTCTTCGGCGGTGAGGGTGACTTGCGCGGTCCATGACCAGGGCTCCCGGGACGGGTCCCAGTTCACCTCGACGTCGGTGGCGTGGAAGTCGCGCGCGAGTTCCGTCACCATCACAGCCGCTGCGACCCGCGCGTCCTGTGGGCCGGTGCTGATCGGCACGTCCAGGCGCCCGCAGAGCATTCCGCCCTCCCCGGTGAGGACGCCGGTGCGCCAGCCCTCCGGCGTCGCCAGCAGGACGATCCCCTTCGGAACGCCGAAGACCGGCCCCTTCTTCTTCGCTTTCCTGCGTCTCACCATGGCGCTATCCAACATCGTCTGGCAGCTCAGCCTTCTCGTTGGCCAGTTCGTCGGGGTTCGGCGCCGACCTCGTGGTGTGCGGGTCGGGCGCAGGACTCGCCGGTGGCGAGGACTCGTCCGCCGTCCGCCCTCGTGGCGGGTGGTGGGCCGCCGGTTCTTCGAGCCGAGAGGGCGGCCGGGGCCAGGGCGTGTGGGTTTCGGTGCACCGGCTGGCGTGCCCGTCTTCGCCCACAGGTTCCTGAACCCCGACGGACCCTGGCAGGGGTGAGTCCGTTCGGTTCCGCTGGCCTCTCCCACGGCCGGCGGAGATCCCCCGCGAAGGGGCGCCGCCGTGCTTGGGGGACGACCGCCCTGCGGCGGCCAGACCCACGGCACTGGCACCGGCTTGCGCATCACCCGCTCCGAGCGGAGCCGGCCCAGGACCTCCACGGGCAGGCCGGCCAGGAGGTGCGCGATGCGGGGCGCCAACACGACCAAGCCCTTCGGGTTCCCCGTCCCGCCACTGCTCGGCCCGCCCGCGCCGCTGCCCGGGAGCGAGCGCCAGGTAGGTGAGGGTGCGGACCGGACCGTCGGTGCACACCAACGCGTCGCACAACGCGAGCAGAGGCACCGCTCCGCGCGGTCAGGCACGCGTACAACTCCGAGCGGAACTCCGCCACCACCGTCAACGCGTCCCGTTGAACCTCCTGCCCGACCAGCCCCACGATCCCGAGCCGGTCGCCGCCGGTGGCGTCCCGCCGGGCGCCACGGCGCCCGGCCTTCGTACTGCGCTGTCGCTCAGCACAGGATCGACCCGCAGCCCCTCACACAGCTGGTGAACTGGGAAAACACCAAAACAGGTTCGGCCCTCGTTCGACGGCGGACCATCAACGGCAAGCTGAGCGCGGAGGTAACCAGGCGCAGGAGCGAAGGCGCAGGATGCGAAGGCGCGGAGGTCGCGGGGACGCAGGCGCGGGCGCGGGCGCGGGGGCGGGGGCGGGGGCGGGCGCGGGGGCGGGCACCGGGCCTACGGGGCCGGGTCCGCCCCGGTGTCCGGTGGGCGCGGCCCGGTGTCCGGTGGGCGCGGCCCGGTGTCCGGTGTCGCCCCGGACGGGGCGGTGACCGGCCCGAAGGAGGCGATGTGCGCCGCGGCCCACTGCCCGAAGGTGCGCGCCGGACGGCCCGTCAGCCTGCTGACGGTGTCCTGCACCCCGGCCTTGGCCCCCGCCTTCAGCCGCTGCGCGCTGTCCAGCAGCGCCTGGGCCACCGCCGGCGGGTAACGCCCGGCCCAAGCGGCGCGCGCCTGCTCAGGGCTCAGCTCCTCGAAACGCAGCGCCACACCGAGGAGACGGCCCAGCTCCCGCGTCTGCCCGACGGCACTGAGCGCCTGCGGCCCCGTCAGGGTGTAGGCCCGCCCGGCGTGCCCGTCCTCGGTCAGCACCCGCACCGCCACCCGCGCCACGTCCGCCGGATCCACACAGGCATGAGCCGCCTGCCCGTACAGGCCGCGCACCACACCCTCACCGCGCACCGACGCAGCCCACGACAAGGAGTTGGACATGAACGCCCGCGGACGCAGCAACGTCCACTCCATCCCCGAGGCACGCAGCAGCTCCTCACTCCCGCGCTGCCACCGGGTGATCAGATCACCGGCCCCCCCGTCCGTGACGGCCGCCGCGGACAGCTTCACCACCCGCCGCACCCCCGCCGCCCGCGCGGCCGCCACGAACGCCGCGTCACAGCCGCCGCCCACACGCGCGGTGACGAGGAACGCCGTTTCCACCCCCCGCACCGCCCCCGCCAGCGAGCGCGGATCCCCGTAGTCACCGGCGACCGCCTCCACCCCCGCGCCCGCCCACGCCACCCTCGCGGGATCCCTCGCCATGACCCGCACCCGCACCCCCACCCCGGCCGCCAGACGGCCCACCACTTCCCGCCCCACCGTCCCCGTCGCCCCCGTCACCAAAATCACGCCAGCCCCCTCTCCCGACATCACCACAGACCGCCTTCCCCATGCCCGCACCCCGCCCGCACCCGGCCCCCGACCGGCCCGCACCCGGCCCGCATCCGGCCCGCATCGGAAGTACTCGCGGGCCGCCTCCGGCCCACAGCAGGCCCCAACCGGCCCGCACCCGGGCCCGCACCCGGCCCGCATCGGGGCACTCGCGGGCTGCACCCGGCCCACAGCAGGCCCCAACCGGCCCGCACCCGGCCCGCATCGGGCCTGCCGCGGGTCTGCCGCGGGCCTGCCGCGGGCCGCGCCCCGGCCGTTCGCGGTGACCGCGGACGGCCACGCGCCCGGCGCCCCGCCCTCCCGGCCGGCCCCCCTCGGCCGCCTCCTGACCGGCTCACCACCGCCCCCGCCACCGCCACCCTCCCCGCCTTCCGCGCGCCACCGCGCTGGATCGAGATCGAGACAATTCATTGAACGCCGTACATCCGCAAGGGGTCCGTGAACCCCAACCACCTGTAAGATACAAACTGGGCGGTTTTTTTAATGGGTCTTCGGGCTCAAAGAACAGAGGGAGACCGAACGTGGTGAAGCAGGACAGGGCGATCCGGACCCGGCAGACCATCCTCGCGGCAGCAGCCAAGGTCTTCGAGGAACACGGCTACCAGGCCGCCACGATCAGCGAGATCCTCACCACCGCCGGAGTGACCAAGGGCGCCCTCTACTTCCACTTCCCCTCCAAGGAACACCTGGCCGAGGGAGTCCTGCACGAACAGGACCAACTGCTGCCCATCCCCGACCGCAACTGCAAGATCCAGCAGTTCGTCGACACCGTCATGCTGCACGCCCACCGCCTGCAGACCGACGCCATGGTCCGCGCCGGCGTACGCCTCTCCCTCGACCAGCAGGCCCTCGGCATCGACCGCAGCGGACCCTTCCTGCGCTGGTCGCAGATCTCCCGCGAACTCCTCGAAAAAGCCCAGGCCCAGGGCGAACTCCTCCCCCACGTCGACGCCGTCGAGACCGCCGACGTCATGGTGGGATCCTTCGCCGGCGTCCAGGCCATGTCCCAGGCCGTCAGCGACCACCAAGACCTCCCCCAACGCGTCAACGCCCTCCTGCGCCACGTACTGCCCTCCGTCGTGATGCCCTCCGTCCTGGCCTCCGTCGACCTCACCGGCGCCCGCGGCGCCGCCGTCGACGCCGAACTGCGCGCCCACCACCTCGCCCAGCAACCCACCCCACCCGCCCAGCCCGCCCAGCCCGCCCCCGTCAGCTGACCCACCCACCACCCACCCGCCGAACCGGCGCCAGGCACCGGAAACGGACCGGCCGACACCCACCGAACCGACACCCACCGCAAAACCGGAACACCCGGCCAGGAAAACAGAACACCCCGCCATCCGCAGGCCTGCACGCAGCCCCGGGCAGCCACAGCAGTACCCGGCCCAGGCACAGCAGCACCAGCCACACCGACCCGACGACGGTGACACAGCAGCACCGGTACGCAGGCCCGCCGACGGTCCGGCAGGCCCACCGACGGCAACGGA